>JABWAY010000193.1 GCA_013360825.1 Candidatus Brocadiia bacterium
ATCTACGAGGCGGGGGCGAACTGGCGCGGGCTCGCGGACGCGCGCCACAACAGGGGCGTCGCGGCGCTCTGCCAGGGCGACAGCCAGGGCGCCATCCGCGAATTCAACCACTCCTCGGAGGCCGCCGCTTCCGCCGAGGAACGCGACCTGGCGGCCCAGACGATCTTCAACATGGCCGTCGCCCACGCACAGGCGGGGAGCGCCGACCTCGCGCGCCGGGCCTGTCAGGCGGCGCGGGCGGAGTTCGCGCACCTGGCGGACACGGACGGCACCCGCCGCACCCAGGAACTCCTGGAGCTGATCCCGCTCGTCAACGAGGCGGATCCCGGGGAGAAGCTCCTCGCCCTGGCCTACCCGATGCGCACGCGCCTCACCTACCAGGCGGCGCGGATGTCCGCGTAGCCCGGGCCCCGGGTCGGGCGGACGGCGCCACCCGCGCCGCGTCCCCTCAGACCCCGAGCTTCTCCGCGCGCGGCCCGGGCTTCGCCGGATGCTGCGGCTTCCCCGCGTCCACCCAGTTCCCGACCTGCCCCCCGCGCCCGGGCACCCCCTCCGCGAGCCCCCGCGTCAGGACATGCCAGCAGAACGCGCAGTGATTGGTCGTCGCGCCGGGAAGCGCACCCGGGTCCTTCGCCAGCACCTCGTCGCGGATCGCCAGCAGCCCCTTCGAAAACACCTTTCCCACGTACGGGTGCGCCCGCCCGCGCTTCAGGATCTCCCGCGCCGAATGTTCCCGGATGTTCCCGATCGTGAGCTGGTCCAGGTCGCTGGCGAACCCGCAGCAGGGTTTGACCTCCCCTCGCGGATTGACGATGAACGCCTGCCCGGGCCCCTCGCACCAGTCCTCCCGGAACCAGCTCCCGTCCCAGTTGTCCGCGAGCGTTTCCGCCCGCTCCACGGCGGCCAGGTGATTGAAATTCAGCGTCGCGCTCACCTCCGGGGCCACCATCATCCAGCACCCCAGGAGGGGAGAGAACTCCACGAATCCCCCGAGCACTTTCGCCAGCGCCTGCACCTTCTCAAGACCCTTCGCCGGCGCCTCGCTCGCATACGCGATCGTCAGGATGTCGTCCCGGCGGCTGACCTTCGCCGCGCTCCGCGCGAACTGCGCCAGCGTCTCGACCCGGACGGGGTGCCAGCGGTCGACCGAGACGGAGAACCGCCCCGTCCACCCCGCGCGGAGCACGCGCCGCAGCGTCGCCTCCAGCTGGGGGACGTCGCGCCACCAGGCGCCGTTGGTGCTGATCTTGTCGAAGCGGAATCCGAGTTTCGAGGCGTGCCGGGTGACGCGCTCGAGGAATTCCGGGAACAGGAAGGGTTCGCCGCCGGTGAAGCCGAGGGTGCGGATCCCCAGCGCAGCGCACTCGGTCGTGAAGCGTTTCGCGGTCGCGATGTCGAGGCGGTCGGTCCATTCGATCGGCACGCAGCAGTGGGCGCAGTTGAGGTTGCAGCGGTAGGTGCCGCTGAACGAGAGGTAGTTGGGGCGGAAGATGCGGCGCCGGGAGCGCGTGCGGGATTCGCCGCGGGCGAGCGGGGGAGGGGGCGGCGTGGACATGGGGGAGAATCTACCGGAGAAGGGCGCGTTCAGGGGGGACTGTTCGCGTCGGGGTGGGGAATGGTCGCGCGCAAATGAAGGAGGCCGGCGTCGCCGCCGGCCTCCTGTTCGAATGCGCTGCCGGAAGACTACCGGTTGCCGCCGCCCTGACCGCGTCCGCCGCCTCCACCTCCGAATCCGCCCATCCCGCCGCCGAACATCCGCATCGGCTCCTTGGCGATCTCGTCGTACTTCACCCCCTGCTCCGTGGTGAGAACGGCCTTGATCTTCGTGTTCGTGTCGTTCCGGACCTCCTCCATCTTCGCCCGCGGGTCGGAACCCTCCTCGCGGTTCGTCCAGACGCCCCGGATCGCCTCCATCTGGACCTTCAGGATGTCGCCGACCTGGGTCTTCTGCTGTTCCGTCAGGCCCAATTCCTTGGCCAGATTGTCCAGCATCGCGGTCTGCGCCGTCGCCATCCACTGGTCCCGCCGCTTGGAATCCGCCTCCGCGCGCTCCTTCTCGCGGGCCGCGAGCACCGCCTCCACCGCGATCTTGACTTCCTCGTCCGTCGCCCGCGTCGTGTCGCCGCCCTTGGGGGCCGGCGCCGGCTTCTCGAGGGCGGCGATCGAGGTCGCCTGCGACTCCTGCGCGGACCGGACCTGGCCGACGTCCTGCCGGATCTTCTCGATTTCGCGGGCGACCTCCTGGAGCGACGCGGGGCCGGACGTGCGGGCCGCGGCGTCAGCGATCTCGCCACCCGCCGGCTGGCCGTCCACCTTCGCGAGGCGATCTTCCAGCGACGCCAGCGTCGCGTTCGTTCTCCGGATCTCGACCCAGGCGAAGACGCCGACGGCACAGGCGAGAAGCGAGAAGAAGAGACCCGCCGCGGAACACTTCTGCATAGAACCTCCAGTTTGGGCCTGCTCGGGGCAGGCGTTATCCAGATGTTACGGGAATCGGGCCCCGGATGTTGGGGGAATCACTCCCGGGGAAGCTCGATCGGGACTTCCCGGGTCTTCTTCAGGCCGGAGAGATGGTCGGTCACGGTGATGATGAGCGTGCAGGTGCCGGGTCCGGCCATCTTTGGGATCGTGAAGTCGTTCGTCCAGGTCACGACCGGGGCATTCCCCTCCCCGTCGATGGTTTTGAACTCCGGTTCATTGAGCAGGACGGCCCCTCGGGGCCGAGAAGGCGGACGCCGTCGGTGAGGGCCATCCGGAAGTTCGCGCCTTTCTTCTCATGCTTCATGCCGCGACACACGTAGGTCATGTGGACTTTCCAGGTTGCGCCGCCGTCGCTGACGGTGATCTCGGGCTTGTCGATCGTCATCCCGTCGCCGGAGACCGGGGCCTCGGAGGAGCCTCCGCCGATCAGCCCCTTGCCGTCGATGCTCACCTCGACGACCTTCCACGTGCCGCCATCCTCGCGGAGGTTGAGGGTGATCGTGCGGGTCTTGGAGTCCCGGCCGGTGACGGCGGCCCCGACCGTCGCGGTCGTGACGCCGTTGCTGTGGTTGATGTGGCGCTGCGTGATCGACCAGCTCTTCCCCCAGGCCTCCGGCGCGTCGGCGAGCATGCCGAGAAGGGCGGGAGCGAGCGCGGGGTCGGCCATGGCCTTGACGTCGGCCTCCTTTCCGTCCGCCATCGCGGTCAGGAATTTCTCGCCCGCCTCGACCGGCGCCTTGGTCGCGCCCAGGATGAGGACGAAACAGCCGCCGATGCCGAGGCCGCCGAGGAGTAGAAGGCCGCCGCATCCGAGCGCGATCCACTTGAACGCCTTGCCCTGGCTGTGGGTCATGGTGGTCTCCGGGAAATTGGGTCCGAGTGGATTGTGCCATAATGGGAGTGTGAGGCCCGTTCTTCTGGCGATTCTGGCCGCGCTCACCGGGTGCGGACGCCCGGGCGGGGCGGCGCCGCCCTCCCCGGAGGCACGGGGGGGCGTTCCGGCCGCGTCCCCCGCTCCGGCCGCGGCTCCCGCGTGGCTCCCCGACGCGGGGGCCGAGCTGATCGGGACCCCGGCCCGGGATTTTGCCGGACTCACCGACTGGTTGAACTCTCCGCCGCTCGCGCTCGCGGACCTCCGGGGGCGGGTCGCCCTCGTCCGGTTCTGGACCTCCGGCTGCTCCCTGTGCACGGTCAGCGCCCCGGTCCTGAACGATCTCGACCGGCGATTCCGGGAGCGCGGACTCGTCGTGATCGGCGTTCACCACCCGAAGACACGGGACGGGCGGGACCCGGCCCGCATGCGGGCCGCGGCGGAGCGCCTCGGGTTCGCCTTTCCCGTCGCGCAGGACCTCGGCTGGGACACGGTCAAGGCCTGGTGGCTCGACGGAAACGACCGCGCGTACACCTCCTCGGCCTTCCTGGTCGACAGGGACGGGATGATCCGCTGGGTCCATCCCGGCGGCGAGCTGCTCGCAGGGCCCGGGCCGGAAGGGGACGCCTGCCGTGCGCTGGAGTCGGCGATCGAAGCGGCGCTCGGGGAGTGACCCGCCGGCCTATTTCCGGTACGCGGACGCCTCGGCGCGGTCGATCTCCCCGGCGAACTCCTCCACCAGCCGGACGTCCTGGTCGTGCAGCCGCTTCGCCTCCGTCCGCGGCGCCTTCAGCGCGGCGAGTGCCGCGTTGAGCTCGTCCGAGGCGGCGCGCTGGTCCTCCGGCGACAGGTCCGGACGCAGCAGCTTCTCTTTCGCGACTTCCACGCGGAGGACGGAGGCCCGGTCCTCCACGCGCCCCACTTTCCGGATCATCAGGATCGCGCGGGCGACCGTGATCCGCTCGTCGATCCGGCAGTACTCGATGTAGTCCTGGAACTCGAATTTCCGCGCGAACGCGTCCGCCTCGGCCAGCGCGCTTCCCTCCACCGGGACGGGGGACGGGCCGACCGGGACCTGCACCGTGGCGCGGATGCGGAGCCGGCGCTCCTCGGTCAGCGAGGCGATGTAGTTCAGGAGATGCCGCCGGGTCAGGTAGGGGCGGGAGTAGTCCAGGACGTCCGGAGGGGGATCCTTGGGGCGCGAGCATCCCGCGGCGGCGAGCAGGGCGGCAGCGAGGAATCGGAGGCGTCTCATGGGTCCCGGGGCATTCTCGCCGATTCTCCGCTTAGCCGTGCGTGAGCTTCTTGTAGACGATCCGGTGCGGGCGCTCCGCCTCCTCGCCGATCTCCTCGCGGCGCCGGGCGATGTACGCCTGGTAGTTCCCCTCGAACCACCGGACCTTGCCGTCCCCCTCGAACGCGAGGATGTGCGTCGCGATCCGGTCCAGGAACCAGCGGTCGTGGGAGACGACCACCGCGCACCCCGCGAACGTGAGCAGCCCTTCCTCGAGGGAGCGAAGGGTGTCGACGTCGAGGTCGTTCGACGGTTCGTCGAGGATGATCAGGTTTCCGCCGCTCTTCAGGAGCTTCGCCAGCTGCACGCGGTTCCGTTCGCCGCCGGAGAGGTCGCCGACCCGCTTCTGCTGGTCGGTCCCGCGGAAATTGAACTTGGAGACGTAGGCGCGGGAGTTGATCCACGCCTTGCCGCATTTGAACTGGTCCATTCCGCCGGAGATTTCCTGGTACACCGTGTTGTCCGCGGCGAGCGTTTCGCGGTTCTGGTCGACGTACGCGAGCTGGACGCTCGGGCCGAGACGGATCTCGCCGGAGTCCGGCTTGACGGCGCCGATGATCATGCGCATCAGCGTCGACTTCCCGGCGCCGTTCGGGCCGATGACGCCGACGATGCCGCCGGGCGGAAGCGACAGGGTCAGGCGGTCGATGAGGAGGCGGTCGCCGAATCCCTTGCAGAGGTCCTTCGTCTCGAGGACGAGGTTTCCGAGCTTGGGCCCCGGGGGGATGCGGAGTTCCAGGTCGCTCTCCGTCGCCTCGGCCGCCTGCTCCAGCAGGGTTTCATACGCGGTGATGCGCGCCTTCGGCTTGGCCTGCCGCGCCCGCGGAGACATCCGGATCCACTCCAGCTCGCGCGCCAGCGTGCGCTCCCGCTGCTCCTCCGCCTTCTCCTCGAGCTCCAGCCGCTTCTTCTTCTGCTCCAGCCACGACGTGTAGTTCCCCTGCCACGGAATCCCGCGCCCGCGGTCGAGCTCCAGGATCCATCCCGCGACGTTGTCCAGGAAGTACCGGTCGTGCGTCACCGCGATGACGCTTCCCTTGAAATCCTTCAGGTAGTGCTCGAGCCACGCGACCGAGATCGCGTCCAGGTGGTTGGTGGGCTCGTCGAGGAGGAGGAGGTCGGGGGTGCGGAGGAGCGTCGTGCAGAGCGCCACGCGGCGGCGCTCGCCGCCGGAGAGGACGGCGACCTTCGCGTCCATCGGGGGGAGTTCGAGGGCGTCGGCGGCGATCTCCAGCTGGCGGTCGAGTTCCCAGGCGTTGCAGGCGTCGATTTTCTCCTGAAGCGCGGAGAGCTCGTCGAGCGCCTCCTGCATTTCATCGGCGTCGAGTTTCCCTTCGAGGCGCGTCCCGACTTCCTCATGTTTCCGGAGCAGGTCGCGCGTTTCGACGACGGCTTCCTCGAGGACGCCGCGGACGTCCTTTTTCAGGTCGAGGGCGGGTTCCTGTGGGACGTAGCCGATCTTGCACCCGGGCATGTGGTAGAGGCTGCCCTCGAAGTCCTTGTCCTGGCCCGCCATGATCCGGAGGAGGGTGGACTTTCCGGAGCCGTTGACGCCGAGGACGCCGATTTTGGCGCCGTAGTAGAAGGAGAGCGTGACGTCCTTGATGATGGTCTTGCGCTCGTAGGCCTTGGCGATGCGCTCCATCTGCATGATGAACGGCGGGGGCATGGGGATCGGCTCCGGGAAGAAATTGAGGGGTGGGGAGGATAGCGCGGGAGGGGCGGCTTGGCACCCGAAACTGAACGGCGGGCCCGCGGATGCGAGACAGACGGGCCGAAATGGTGTGTACTTTCGGGATGGCACACCCCTGGCACGACGTCCCGATCGGAGAGGACGCCCCGGAGACGTTTCTCGCGGTGGTGGAGATTCCGAAGGGCGACAAGGTGAAGTACGAGCTGCACAAGGCGACCGGGCTGCTGTATGTGGACCGGGTGCTGCACTCGTCGGTGGTCTATCCGGCGAACTACGGGTTCATTCCGCAGACGCTGGGGGAGGACGACGACCCGATCGACGTCCTGATCCTGATGCAGGAGCCGGTGGCGCCGCTGTCGATCCTGCGGACGCGGCCGATCGGGATGATGACGATGATCGACCAGGGGTGCAACGACGAGAAGATCATCTGCGTGCACATGGACGATCCGGAGTATGCGTCGTACACGCACATCGGGGAGCTGCGCGGCCACCGGCTGCTGGAACTGCGGCGGTTCTTTGAGGACTACAAGAAGCTCGAGCGCAAGGCGGTGAAGGTCCGGGATTTCAAGGGGCCGCTGGTGGCGAAGCAGGCGGTGCGGGAGGCGATGGACCGGTACTGGGAGTCGCTCGGGAAGGTGAAGCGTGCCGGAACCCCGGCGCGGGTTCAGCCGAGGCGGACGGGGGCGACGAGGCGGAAGCCGACGGTGAAATTGAGGTAGTTGCGGGTCGCGGCGGTGCGGATGGAGGCGCGGCTCTGCGCGAACGACTGGGGCCAGCTGACGCCGCGGATCATGGTCCAGCGCCGGCCGCCGCGCGCGCCCTCGTTCAGGCACCATTGCTGGATGTTTCCGCCCATCCCGCGGACGCCGTACGGGGATTCGTCGAGAGGGAACTCGCCGACCCGAGCCGGGCGCATTCCCGCGGCCTGGGAAGTGTTCGTGTTGGAGACATGGGCTTCGACGGCGTGCCCCCAGGGAAACGGGCGCGCGTCGGGGCCGCGGGCCGCGTGCTCCCAGTCGGTTTCGTGAGGGAGGGCGTAGAGCCGGCCTTCGCGGAGCGACCGCCACCGGGCGCACGCGGCGGCGTCCTCCCAGCCGACCGCGAACGCGGGCCAGTCCGGGATGTCGTGAGAGGCAAGGTAGGTGGCACTCACGGCAATCGGGTTGTACAAGAGATAGGCGCCCATGAGCAGACCCACGAGGATCTGTCCCGCGATCTTCGCCTTCGCGCTCAATCCCTGGTTGTGCTTGCGGCGCAGTTTCGTGTAGTCGTCGAGAAATCCCACGGCGCTCAAGAGCACCATTGCGCCGATGGCCACCAGCAACAGCCGGTTCGTAAAACGTCCCC
>JABWAY010000194.1 GCA_013360825.1 Candidatus Brocadiia bacterium
CCCTCGGGCGCGCCATCGAGGCCGCCGAACGCGAGACGGGACGCGTCGACGGGTTCTTCCCGGCGTGGCTTCGCGAAGCCCTCCCCGGCGGGGTCGAGGGGCTCCGGGCCCTCACCGCGGAGCCGCCGGTGACGCTCCGCGCCAACGCGCTCCGCCTCACGCGCGAGGACCTCGCGGAGTGGCTCTGGGACGAGGGGATCGAGTCCCGGCCGACCGAACACTCCCCGTGGGGACTCACGCTCGACCGCCGCGCCAACATCTTCCGCACCGACGCGTTCCGCGAGGGGGCGTTCGAAATGCAGGACGAGGCGAGCCAGCTCGTCGCGCTGCTCTGCGCCCCCCGCCGCGGCGACATCATCGTGGACAGCTGCGCCGGGGCCGGCGGCAAGACGCTCGCCCTCTCCGCCATGACCGAGGACACCGGGACGCTCGTCGCCTTCGACACCGCCTCCTTCCGGCTCGAGGCCCTTCGCGAACGCGCCGCCCGCGCCGGGATCCGGAGCCTGCAGATCGCCCCGCTCGATGCGGCGGGGGAAGCGCGGCGGCTCCGGCTCACGGGCGGGGCGGACATCGTGCTGGTGGACGCGCCATGCTCCGGAACCGGCGTGCTCCGCCGGAATCCCGACATCGCGTGGAAACTCCGCGAGGACGACCTCCCGCGGCTCGTCGCCGAGCAGGAACAGCTCCTGCGCACGTACGCCCCGCTGGTGAAGCCCGGCGGGCGCCTGGTCTACGCCGTCTGCTCCCTCCTCGCCCCCGAGGGAACCGGCCAGATCGCGCGCTTCCTCAGGGACCACCCCGAGTTCCGCCGCGTCGACGCCGGCGGGGTCCTCAAGACCTGCGGCGTCCGCCCCGGGACGCTCGTCACCCGCGGCGACTTCGCGGTCGATCCGCTCCGCCACGGCCTGGACGGGTTCTACGCCGCGGTGCTGGAACGGGGGAAACAGGCGGGCGGAAGCGCGGTGCGGGAGTGATCCGGACGCGCCACGACGCCGCGGCGTCCCCGGGAACTTCGGCGGCCCCCCGGCGTCCAACCGTCTCCCCCACCGGAGAACCTCCATGCGCATCCCCTTCACCCTCCCGCTCGCCCTCGCGCTCTTCGCCCCGGCCTTCTCCCAGCGCGCCGTCGTTTACTTCACCGTCGAGGAACTCCCCGTCACGCTCGAGTCCCCGCGCCTCGCGTTCTGCGAGGACGGCTGGCTCACGAAGGTCACCCGCAAGGACGGCGACCGGCTGATCTGGACCGACCTCCGCCGCAGCCCGCGGGACACCGAGCCCGACGCGCGCGTCCGGCCCCTCGTCCACACCGGGGGACAGTCGATCGACGCCTGGTGGGCCCCCGCCGGCCCCGGACAGGTCGCCTGGACCTCCGGCGGCCGCCTGTTCATCGGGGCGATTCCGGCCACAGGCACGGTCACCAGCGCCGACGCCGGCCCCGCCCCCGAGGGAGAGGTCTCCTGGCCCACGACCGGAACCGCCGTCACCTGGCGGTCCGAAGGGTCCGTCCTCGTCTTCGACGGCGGCGTGACCAAAGCCTTCCCCCCCCGCCCCGGCCGGCGACTCGTCGGCTCCCCCGTCTTTCTGAACGGCGCCCTCGAAGTCGCCGTCGTCACCGGCGACGCCGCCATACCCGCCGGCGCCGGCGACACCATCGAGTCCCTCACCCGCGAAACCGGCGCCTGGAAAGTCCTCGCCACCGAAGAGAACCAGAGCGTCTCCTCCCTCGCCTCCGCCCCCCCGCGCCCCCCCGCAAACGCCGCCGCCCCCGCCTGCCGGAAACTCGCCTGGATCGCCGCCATGCCCGGAGGCTCCCGCATCCGCTTCCACGACGCCGCCACCGGCACCACCGAAACGATCTTCGAACAGCACAACGCCGAAGCCGTCGCCTTCACCACCGACTCCCAGCGCGTCCTCGCCGTCGTCCGCGAACCCGGGAAAAACCCCTCCGCCTGGAGCGTGAACACCTTCCGCTCCGGCACCAACCAGACCTTCGTCGCGGACATCATCCACGCCGGGGCCGACGGCGAACTCTCCCGCCCCTGCGCCAACGCCGCGGGGTACTGGTTCATGAAGAAGGTCGGCGGGGGGTGGAAAGCGGTGAGGGCGGAGGTGAAGTAGGGGGGGGGCGGAACGCGGGCATCCGCAGGTCGCACAAGGAAGGAAGCGGCAGTTCGGGCGCACAATGTTGACCACGAGACGGCGACACTTCTGGTAGCTTCCCGAATGTTCCGGGACGGACTCAGTGACGGTTGGGACTGCCGTTCGAAGAGGGAGATCGTGCGCGATGCCGAAATCTGGGCAGACACTTTGGACCCACGAAGAACTTCTCCAGGTCCTCTCCCTCTACTACCTCCTGCCCTTCGGGAAACTGGACGCACGCACCCCCGAGATCATCGAACTCGCAGGTCGCATCCGCCGCACCCCGGGCGCCGTCTCGTTCAAGCTCAACAACTTCGCGAGCCTCGACCCTGATCTTCAGGAACGCGGGGTCAAGGCCCTCCCGAATGTTTCGAAACTCGACCGTGCGGTGTGGACGGAGAATCTGGGACGCTGGCCGAAGCTGGCGAACGCCGCATCACTCCCTGCTGAGAGCGATAGCGCCGAAGCCCTCCTGCACATTCCTGCCGGCCCGACCACGAATGCACGCCTGGTCGAGATTCGCCGAGGCCAGCGATTTTTCCGACGGGTCGTCCTCACCGCCTATCGCGGCAAATGCTGCATTACGAAGATTGCCGAGCCTTCCCTTCTCCGGGCCAGCCACATCCTCTCCTGGTCTGAGTGCGAAGAACATCGACTCAACCCCTCCAATGGGCTCTGTCTCAACGCGCTTCATGACGCCGCGTTCGACGCAGGTCTGCTCGCCATCGGCTCAGAGGGGCAGGTCGAACTCTCCCCGCGGTTGGAGTCGACGATGGAGCCGGAGGCGTTCGAAGCTCACTTCAGACCCTACCGCAACCGAACAATTGCTCTGCCGGAGCGCTTCCATCCCAATCCTGAATTCCTCGCCGCCCATCGCAAGCGCATGAAAGGAGCCTGACCCATGTCCCCTCAGCGAACCCACTACATCGTCAAGATCGAGAGCTTTGAGGGCGCCGACAGGCACCTCTGGTGCGGGGACGACGACAGCGGGCAGGACTACCTATTCTGCGTCGTTGCCGCGCAGGAAGATGGGACCGCGGAGATTGTGGACACGGGCTACCGGACTCTGCAGGAGGTTCAGGAGGCGTGGCCTGAGATCATGAGTGGTGGCAAAGCAACTTCCTAGACTCCGCACGTTGTTAGGATCGGGACCCATGACAGAATCGCTTCCGCCTGGGCTCTATGAAGATGTGATCACGGAACGGCTTGCAGGGCTCGTCACAGAGATGCGGCGGCAATCCCAGCGCGTGGATACGGATCGACTCGATCCTGAGGAGTCGCATGTCGTCCTAGCGCGCTTCCTCCGCCCCCTGCTGATCCGGGCTTTCGATTCGATTTCGGGTTCTGCGGAGGAGCGGCTTGCCGGACAGGTTCGACTCTGTAACCGGGTTCTGAAACTTCTCGGCGACGCCGCACCGGCTTCGGAATTGGGTGCGGGGGATCACGTCGACGAATCGGGAGAAGAACTCCTCACGGTCTGCCCGGCAGGCCCCGTGGACTTGATTCCTGCGAGGCCGGAGATTCCGCTGAGTTTCGGGGCTCTCATGGTCAACGCCAAGGGGCAGCCCACACTTGCGCATGAAATCGGCGCTGAACTTGAGTCCGCAGACCGTGTCGACCTCTTGTGTTCTTTCATCAAGTTCGAAGGATTGAGACTTCTGATCGACAGAATCAAATCTGCTCGAGATCGAGGCGTCCGCTTCCGCGTCCTGACCACGGTGTACCTCGGGGCAACCCACCGGAAAGCCCTCGATGAGCTTGTGCGCCTCGGCGTGGAGGTGAAGATTTCCTATGAGTGGAGGCGCACCCGCCTCCATGCGAAGGCCTGGCTCCTCTACCGCAATTCGGGACTGTCCACCGCCTACGTGGGATCCTCCAATCTCTCCAAGAGCGCGTTTCTGGACGGTCTGGAATGGAATGTCCGGGTCGCAGCCCGCGAAACACCCGACATCCTTCGCTCCTTCGATGCCGCGTTTTCCTCCTATTGGGATGGTCCCGACTTCGAGGACTACGATCCGGCCCGGGACTCGGAACGGCTGGACCAGGCGCTCGCCGCGGCTGCGGGCGGAACCCAGTCGAGAGCAGACGTCTCGTCCTGGGTCTCCGTCCAGTTGTCCCCCTGGCCGTTCCAGCAGGAGATGCTCGACAAGTTGCGTGCAGAGCGTGAGATCCACGGCCGGCGGAATAATCTCTTGGTGGCTGCCACCGGCACCGGCAAAACGTTGATCTCTGCCTTCGACTACAGGGACCTTCGGCGCAGAGGGGAGGCGGACTCGATCCTGTTCGTGGCGCACAGGGAGGAACTCCTCGACCAGGCGATAGGCGCTTACCGGCTCGTCCTTCGGGAGTCCGATTTCGGCGAGAAGCACGTGGGAGGACATCGACCGACGCGATGGAAACACGTCTTCGCGTCGGTCCAGTCGCTCGCCAACCTCACCCTCGCGGAATGGCCGGCAGACAGATTCGACATGATCGTGGTGGACGAGTTTCATCACGCCGCGGCGCCCACCTATCGCAGGTTGCTAGATCACTTCAGACCAAAGTACCTCCTGGGAATGACCGCAACCCCCGAGCGCGCTGACACGCGCGACATTCTCGGTCGATTCGGAGGAATCACGGCCGTAGAGATGCGTCTCTGGGATGCCCTCGAACGTGGGCTGCTGGCACCATTCCACTACTTTGGCGTGAATGACGGCACGGACCTGAGCGGAGTGACGTGGAAACGCGGATACGACGAGTCCGGGCTGGACAAGGTCTACACAGGCAACCGGATCCGTGCCCTCCTTATCGCTCAGGAGGTCCAACGACGCATCACGGATCCCTTGCGCATGCGCGCACTTGGATTCTGCGTGAGCGTGGCGCACGCGAAGTTCATGGCGGCTGAATTCTCGCGTCTGGGCCTGCCGGCTCAGGCCGTGACGGGAGGCGATCCGGTCGAGGATCGGGACGAGGCGCGGCGCAAACTCGCCAAGGGCGAGGTCTGCACCCTTTTCACTGTCGACCTGTTCAACGAGGGCGTGGATATTCCCGAGGTCGACACGCTGCTGTTTCTGCGCCCAACGGAAAGCGCCACTTTGTTTCTTCAGCAACTCGGGCGCGGTCTCCGTTTGTGCGAAGGAAAGTCCTGCACCACGGTCCTCGACTTCATCGGCCCAGCCCGGCGGGAATTCAAGTTCGAGGACAGGTTTAAGGCTCTGACCTGCCACTCGGGAGGCGTCCTCACACGCCATGTAGCAGATGGATTCCCGTTTCTTCCCGCGGGGTGTTCGATCCAACTCGACCACGTCGCGCGCAGTATCGTTCTGGAGAATCTCAAGTCAGCGGTGCGATTCCGCACGTCGCACTTCGTCGAAGTTGCAAAGCGCCTTGCGCAAGGGGGAAGCCGGGTCCGGCTGCGCGAGTTCCTCGACGAGGCGGGCGTGACCCTCACGACCTTCTACGCGAAGCATCGTTCTCTCACGGCGGTGCTGACAACTGCCGGCATCGCCGGTCCCGCTCCGTCTCCGCTCGATGAACACCGTTTGTCCCGGGGATTGGGACGCCTGCTGGCCGCAGACGACCCCGACCGCCTCGCCATGGGTCGGTTTCTCTGCGGGGAGATCGACCCGGGAGTGCTCTCGCCTCGGGAGAGCCTCACACTCTCCATGCTGCACTTCGACCTGTGGGGCCTGAGCGGGGGTCCCTCGACGCTCGCAGAGTCCGTCTCCCGGATCCGTGCGTGCCCGAACATACGAAGGGAGATCGCCGAGATTCTGGAGATCGTGGGAGAGCAGGCCGGGACCCTTACCTTTGCCATGGACGAGCTTGTCGAAATCCCGATGCGGATCCATGCCCGCTACTCTCGGGACGAGATTCTCGCTGCCATGGGCGACTCGACCCCCGGGGCTCCCAGGACCCTTCGCGAGGGTGTCAGATTCGAGCCCGTCCATCGGGCCGATCTGCTCTTTATCACGCTCCGCAAGTCCGCACGCGAGTACAGCCCTACCACGATGTACAGGGACTACGCCCAGACCTCAACTCTCTTCCACTGGCAGTCGCAGAGCACCACGTCGGCCGGTTCATCGACCGGAATGCGCTACATTCATCACAAGGCTAATGGCTCGCATGTCCTGCTATTCGTAAGAGAATCGAAGGACGATGACTTCGACGTGACGCGACCCTACGTCTTCCTCGGACCGGCTGACTATGTTTCACACGAAGGCGAGCGCCCGATGAATATTCTATGGCGCTTACGGACTCCGATGCCTGCCGCGCTGCTCAAGGAAGCACTGGTCGCGGCCGGCTAGAGCGTCCTGCCGTCCCCCGCTACCTCTCCCCCACCCGAAACCACCCCGGCGCGATCTCCGTCAGCCCGCCGCGCCGGACGGCTTCGCGCACGGGCGGGAGGGCGAGGCCGTTGCCGTCCTGGGAGAAGATGAGGTCGCAGTTGAGGTCACGGGCGAGGGCGGGGATGCCGGCGGGGTCGTCGGCCGGGGAGAACTCGAGGCGGCGGGAGTAGTCGCCGCGGGCGAGGGCGGCGACCGGGGAGCCGCCGGAGAGGGCGAGGACGGGGGTGTCGGCGAGGAGCTGTTCGCGGTAAGCCGCCATCCCCGCGCCCGGCTCCTTCAGCGCGTCGCGCAGGATCACGCAGCGGAGCATGTCCCGTTCCCGCCAGGGGCGCGAGGCGAGCGCGGAGAACGCTTCCCGCGTCTCGAACACGGGCGGGAGGGCGTTCTGGGCGAGGTTGGCGAGCGAGCCGGCGGTGGCGACGAGGGCGGCGAGGGCGGGAAAGCGCGTCGCGGGGCAGAGGGCGGCGACGGCGATGCAGGGGACGGCGGAGAACCAGATGAGGAACCGGGCGTTCCAGGGGTCGTACTCGACCATGAGGAGGGTGAGGGCGGCGCCGACGGACGCGGCCGCGACGGGGAGGCGGGAGCGCGGGTGGCGCCAGAGGAGCCAGGCGAGGGCGGGGAGGGCGAAGAGCGTCGCGGTCCAGCCCCAGCCGAGGCGGGCGTCGGTGACGGCGGTGAGGTTGCCGTCGATGGTGACGGCGCGGTCGGTGAAGAGTTCGCGGGCGTTGCGCAGGAATCGCGCCGGGGAGGGACCGCGGCTCACGGTCGACCCGATCGGCCCGAGCGTCTGGGAGGTTCCCGGGGAGAGGGAGACGGGGTGAAACGGGTTCCCGGTTTCGGCCGCGTTGAGGACGTACCAGACGGCGCTGACGGCGAAGGCGGCCGCGAGGGTCGCGGCGTGGAGGAGGCGGTGCCCCGGGGCGCGCCGGGCGCCGCCTGCGCCCGGCGCTGAACGCCAAGCCCTTCGGCAACGGAAAAGCCCGCTTGCGCGGGCTTTTCCGTTGCCGAAGGGAGAACGCGGGAAGTCGCGTTACTTCAGCTTCGTTTCTTTGTAGATGACGTGCTTGCGTGCCACGGGATCGTATTTGCGGAACTCCATCTTGTCCGGCGTGTTCCGCTTGTTTTTGTCGGTGGTGTAGAAGTAGCCGGTGCCTGCGGTGGAAACCAGCTTGATCTTTTCGCGAATGCCCTTGGCCAT
>JABWAY010000195.1 GCA_013360825.1 Candidatus Brocadiia bacterium
TTCGACGAGTGCTGGCGGATCCTCAAGCCCGGCGGGGTGATGACGGTCGTCGTTCCCGCGCTGCGATCGAACCGGGCGTTCCAGGACCCGACCCACCGGTGGCATCTGCCGGCGGGGACGTTCTTCTGCCTGAACCGCGAGTGGCGGGACGTGAACAGGCTCGGGCAGGACCGGGTAGACTGCAACTTCACCGGGCCGGGAGGACAGGGCGTGCCGCTGGTGGAGGGGCAAGTGCCGATGGAGAAAACCTGCGCGCGCCGGAGGTGCAGGCGGTGAGAGTCGGGACGCTGTGGAATGTGGTGCGGGATTGGAGGGTTGTGATGCGTCGCGGAACAGCAAAGGGGGAGCGGACATGAACGGGCAACCGGGACAGGACTTTCTGCAGCAGGCGCTCCTGCGGAATGACAAGAGCCGCGCGTTGGGTGTCAACGGCCGCTTCGGATATGGCAACATACAAGCCATTGCAAGTTACATGGCCGAATTGGATGCAAGAACCAACTTCCCACCAAGTCCGCCAACTCCGCAACTCTCCACTCTCTCAGGCATCGTTCAGCCGGGTGGGGTCTGGTATGATCATGCGCCTCCGCAAGATGTAGAGCCTGGTGGGAACTCGCGGTCAAATGGGTGGGGTCTAGTACCGCCTTGGCGTCCCGCACGAGAGCCCGATTCTTGGCTTCGTGATCCAACAACCGCGGAACCTGAGCCAGTAGTGGAGCCACCCCCGCCCCCTCCGCACACCGACTGCGATGCCGTCGTCCCACTGACTTTCAAGTCGACAAAGTGGTACCCGCTGCTGTCGTCAATGAGGGCAGGGGAGATGACCGATGCTCAATTCAAAGAAAAATATGGGCGCGACCGGAAGCGGCGGACAGCCCTGAAGGTGACCGGTACCACGTATCAGGATGGGCTCAGGTCTGGTATCAAACAGGGCTTGAATGACGCGCAGGCCGACAGGGATTCCGCCGACGCGAGGACAACCGAACCCCTCAAACCGAATCCGGACTGGCTCTACTGGGCGCTGGCGGATGAAGCATTGAAGGAGGCCCGTGGGAAATGCTTCCTGTGGTCCATGGCCTGTCCCACATGGCAGTGCATCCCGATTCGCTTGGACTATCCGAATTGGGTCACACCTCTCATCGATGGATCCGACATTCTGAGCGGAGAAGCCCAGCGGGAAGTGGACGTGGTCGTTCCAAAGGGATGCCCAATCGGCGATCCTGACGATCCCATCGTCGGTGTCGTGAGATTCCTGGTTCGTGCCAGCGTCAAGTGCGGTTGTTCAGACACGATGGGCGGAATGCCAGTGTGACTGACTGCGTCGGCCCCAAGCGGCCAGATTCCAGATCGGAGCGTCAAGTTGACGGAGGGCGGAGCAATGTTACAGAGCAGAGTCTGGCGATTCGCGTACGCCATGCTGCTAGTCCTCACGGGTGCCCCAAGCGCCCAATCCATGGACAAGTCCGTCGATCTGGCGAAGGCAAAGGCCGCGATGGTCCGTCTGAGGGCCGAGATTTCAGGGAGTTCCTGCTGGGAGAGCATCAGCCAGGAGGCCATCCGCTGGGCGGCGAGTGGGGAGGGCTTCGAGGCATTGAGGCAGATGAAGAAGCCGGAATCCCCTGAATATACTTCGGCGCTGAAGCTGACCGGATTGGACTATCGGCGCGCTGCTGCCATGAGCGACGAGGACTTTGCTCGGACATTCGTGATCGAACTCGCTCGAAAGTTCATGAAGTCATGCGAGACCTGGAACCTTGTGTCCGTCGAGACCGAATCGGCGAGCAGTCGCTTGACTCTGAGTGGACCCAGAGGCGGGCGAACAATTCTCGACTGCGACACGGTTGAGGATGATTGGCGGCTTGGGTTGCCGACGGCCAGGAGACTCCTCCACTGGTGGCGCTGTGAATGGGTTCTTGAGCGACTTGCGATGACGATTTACAAGTTCGATGCGGAGGAGCAGGAGTGGCCGGGCAGCCTCGGCGAAGTTCCTGAATTGGCAGCCTCCCGACATGCCGCCTGTTGTCCGCACACCAACGAACCCTACGCCTATCTATACCCCGTCTGCGGGGATACGACGCCGATACAGCAGGTCGTGGTTTACGATGCCCCATCGAAACCTGGCGATGGCCATGTTGTCCTCACGTTCGGTGGGGACATCGCTGTGGTCGATGAGGTCGAGTTCAAGAAGTGGCTGTCTCACGACCTGGAAGTCGTGAAGACTTCTCTCGAGGGCGAAATCAAGTCCGCCGAACAGCCAGGAGGATCGATCCGCAAGCTCAAGGCACTCAGGGAGCTTCGGGACAAGCTTCGCGGGGAAAAGTAGTGGGCTCCCGCAGATGCCGGCACCATGCGCCGATATAGGGCTTTCGCCGTTCGCTGGGTGGAGACGCTCAAACATATTTTCCCGCGGGGCGATTCCAGCGGCCTTACAAGATGGACGGTAACCGTTCACCCCCTCCGGCCCGCCCCCGTGTGATGCCGACGGAACGATCCTGGGTGAGGAGAGGGGCTCCGGCCCGGGCTGTGCCGAGTGGGACGTTCGGATCGCAGCACTGGAAGCCCTCAACCGGGCGCAGGCAGCTCGGATCGCCGAGTTCGAGGACAGGCGGCGCCGTATCGGGGCGCGCCTGAAGCAGAATGCCTCGAATTCCTCGCGCCCCGCGTCCTCGGAGATCGCGACCCCGGCTCGATCGAAGGCCCGCCGTCCAGACGGAAGCCTGGCGGGCAACCCGGGCATGAGCCACACCAGCGAGAGCGGCTGCCAGTGGAGCAGGTCGATGTCGTGGAAGAGGTTGTCCCCGGCTGGTGCCGGGGGTGTTCGCACGGCGTCGTCCCGGACGCGCCGTGGGCAGGGGTTCCGGCGAGGCGCCAAGTGGCCGATCTGGCGAGGAGTGCCGCCTTCGTCACGGAGTCCCGGGGTCACGAGGCAATCCGCCGCTGCTGAGGCGCTCGCGCCCGGGCGCGTACGCGGACGAGACGGGCCGGCGGTTTCGGGGATAGAAGGGGTGGCGTGCGGGCCGCCGCGGCGGGTCTCGTCGCCGTGTTCCGCACCGACCCGAACCGCAGCCGGGAGGCGCGGCAGCGTGTCCACACCCGCCCCCTTCCTGCGGCGCCGCGGGTCAGATATCGTCTCCCGCATGACAGGTCCCACAGATTCGGCCGGGGTCGCGACGGCGGCGCGCGCGCTGCTCGACGCGGTGGGCGCCCCCGAACGCGCGGCCGCCTGCCGTGCTGAACTGGAGTCGCTCCGGGCCCTCTTCCGCACCCGTCGCGAGCTCTTCGATGCCGCAACCATTGCGACTCTGCGCGACGTCGCCGCGGCGCTGGAGGCATCGCCGGAGGATGCGCGGGCGCTGGCGGTGCTGCGGGAGGTGTTCGGGTACGGGGCGTTCCGGCCGGGGCAGGGTGAGATCATCCGGGCGGTGTTGGGGGGGCGGGACTGCCTGGGCGTGATGCCGACGGGGGCGGGGAAATCGGCGACGTTCCAGGTCCCGGCGCGGATTCTCGGCGGGGTGACGCTCGTGGTCTCGCCGCTGATCTCGCTCATGAAGGACCAGGTCGACGCGATGACGGAGGTCGGGATCCGCGCGACCGTCCTGAATTCCTCGGTCGACGGAGCAGAGCGCGACCGGCGCGTGGCGGCTCTCCGGGCGGGCGACTACGAACTCCTCTACGCCGCGCCCGAGGGGCTCGACGCCTCCGTCGGCCGCATCCTCGGGGCGCTTCCGATCCGCCTGGTCGCGGTGGACGAAGCGCACTGCATCAGCCAGTGGGGGCACGATTTCAGGCCGAGCTACCGGAATCTGGCGGGGTTGAAGAAGCGGTTTCCCGGGGTGCCGGTGCTGGCGCTGACGGCGACGGCGACGCCTGCGGTGAAGGCGGACATCGTCGAGCAGCTCGGGATGGTGGAGCCGCTGGAGGTGCGGGGCTCGGTGTTCCGGGAGAACCTGCGGCTGCATGCGGTGAAGAAGGGGGACGGGGAGAGCGTGCGGGACAAGGTGGCGCGGTATGCGGCGTCGCGGCGGGGGGAATCGGGGATCGTGTACTGCCTGGCGCGGAAGACGGCGGAAGCGACGGCGGAGTTCCTCGAGGGACGCGGGCTGCGGGCGACGGCGTATCACGCGGGGCTGGCGCCGGAGGAGCGGGCGCGGCGGCAGGAGGCGTTTTCGCGGGACGAAGTCGACGTCGTGGTGGCGACGATCGCGTTCGGGATGGGGATCGACAAGTCGAACGTCCGGTATGTGCTGCATCGGGACATGCCGAAGTCGGTGGAGGGGTACACGCAGGAATTCGGGCGCGCGGGGCGGGACGGCGCGCCGGCGGACTGCGTCCTGTTTTATTCCTGGGCGGACGTGATCGCGCTGGAGCGGATGCTCCCCGCCGAGGATCCGGAGGTGCTCGCGCACCAGAAGTCGGCGCTGCGGAGGATGTTCGACCTGGCGGACGGGGGCGGTTGCCGCTGGCGCCGCCTCGCAGGGCATTTTGCGGAGCGGCTCGCCGACTGCCGCGCATCCTGCGACGCCTGCACCGGCGAGAGCGCCATGGCCGGTGTGCCGGAGAGTCTTCCGGTGGGGAAGGGCCGGAAGCGGAAGGCGCGCGCGACAGGCGCGGAGGAGTTCGAGAGCGTGCCGCGCGCGGCGGAGATGCCGGGAGAGGTCGATCCGGGGGTCTTCCAGAGGCTGCGCGCGCTGCGGAAGGAAATCGCCGACTCGAAGGGGGTGCCGGCGTTCGTGGTGTTCACCGACCGGACGCTCATCGAGATGGCCGAAAAACGTCCCCGGACGCGCAAGGAGATGCTCGACGTCAGCGGGGTGGGCGAGAAAAAGTGGGCGCAGTATGGGGAGCGTTTTCTGGCGGTGCTCGGCCGCTGAACCGTCGCGGCGGTCCCCGCCGAGTCGCCGATTTCCGCGGCCTTCGCCCCTTTCCTTGCCGCCCCCCGGTTTTCCCTCTAAAATGAACGGCTTCAAGGACTTAGCGCCCGGCCGCACGCCCCCTCCATGACCCCCGAAAAAGACCCCAAAAAAGAAGACATCCGCGACCTCCTCATCGAAGAGGAGATGAAGGACTCGTACCTGAATTACGCGATGAGCGTCATCGTCTCTCGCGCGCTTCCCGATGTCCGTGACGGGTTGAAGCCCTCGCAGCGCCGGATCATCGTCGCGATGAACGATCTCGGTCTCGGGCCGAGGGCCAAGTTCCGCAAGTGCGCGAAGATCGTCGGCGAGACGATGGGAAACTATCACCCGCACGGGGACGGGGCGATCTACCCGACTCTGGTGCGCCTCGCGCAGGACTTCGCGATCCGCTACCCGCTGATGAACGGGCAGGGGAACTTCGGGTCGATCGACGAGGATCCGCCGGCGGCGATGCGGTACACCGAGGCGCGGATGGCGACGTTCGCGGCGCTGATGCTGGAGGACCTGGAGAAAGACACGGTCCGGTACACGCCGAACTTCGACGAGACGCGGGACGAGCCGACGGTGCTGCCGTCGAAGTTCCCGAACCTGCTCTGCAACGGGTCGAGCGGGATCGCGGTCGGGATGGCGACGTCGATCCCGCCCCACAACCTGCGCGAGGTCTGTGACGCGATCGTCCGCGTGATCGAGGAGCCGGACGTCACGGTCGAGGAGCTGATGCAGACGGTCCCGGGGCCGGACTTCCCCACCGGGGGGATCATCTGCGGAACGCGCGGAATCCGCGAGGCGTACGAAACCGGACGCGGCCACTGCGTGGTGCGCGCGCGGATCGCGGTCGAGGAGGCGAAGAACGGGCGGCGGAGCCTGGTCGTGACCGAGATTCCGTACAACGTCTCGAAAAAGCGGATCATCGAGCGGATCGGGGAGCTGCACCGCGAGGGACGGATCCAGGGAATCGCGGACCTGCGCGACGAGTCGGACAAGGACGGAATGCGGCTCGTCGTCGATCTCAAGAAGGACGCCGACGAGCAGGTCGTCCTGAACCAGCTCTACCGCGGGACGCCGCTTCAGGACACGTTCTCGATCATCACGATCGCGCTCGTGAAGGACCGTCCGCAGGTCCTGAACCTGAAGGACCTCCTGGTCGCCTACAAGGACCACCGGATCGAGGTGATCCGCCGGCGGACGAAATGGCTGCTCGACAAGGCCGAGGCCGAAGCGCACATCCTCGAGGGGCTGCTGATCGCGATCGACGCGATCGACGAGGTCATCTCGATCATCCGGAACTCCCCGAACGTCCCCGAGGCCGAGGCGCGGCTGATCAAGCGGTTCAAGTTCACGGTCATCCAGGCGCAGGCCATCCTGCGCATGCAGTTGCAGAAGCTGACGGGGCTCGAACGGGAGAAACTCCAGAAGGACCTCGCGGCGCTGAAGGAAAAGATCGCGGAGTACCGGGCGATCCTCGCGGACGAGGCGCTCGTGCTGGACATCATCCGCGAGGACCTGATCGAGCTGAAGGCGTCGCAGGGGGATGCGCGCCGGACGGAGATCGCCGGCGAGGTCGGGGAGTTCGTGCGGGAGGACCTGATCCCCGAGGAGATGATGGCGGTCTCGATCTCGCACGAGGGATATGCGAAGCGGGTGCCGCTGGCGACCTACAAGCGGCAGGGACGCGGCGGGAAGGGAGTGATCGGGGCGGAGACGAAGGAGGGGGATTTCATCGAGCACCTCTTCGTCGCCTGCACGCACGACACGGTTCTGTTCTTCACGGACCAGGGGCGCGTGCACTGGCTGAAGGTCTACGATCTGCCGCTTCTGGGGCGGACGTCCAAGGGACGCGCCCTCGTGAACCTGATTCAGGTGCAGGAGGGAGAGGCGATCCAGGCGGCGATCCCGGTGCGGGAATTCACGAGCGGCTACATCGTGATGGCGACGAAGCTCGGGACGGTGAAGAAGACCGCGCTGGAGGAATTCGCGAACGTCCGCAAAGGCGGGATCATCGCGATCCGGCTGGACGACGCCGACCGGTTGATCGGCGTGCAGAAGACCGGCGGCGGAGACCACATCATCCTGGGGACGCGGTCAGGGCGGTCGATCCGCTTCCCGGAGGCGCATGCGCGCCCGATGGGGCGGGCGACCTACGGGACGCGCGGGATCCGCCTGCGGAAGGACGACGAGGTCGTGGACATGGTCGTGGTCCCCGCGGACCTGGTCCCGCCGGGCCAGGACGACGTGGCGGACGCCGACGCCGAGGGACCGGACACGGCGGTGATCGCGGCGAACGCAGCCGCGGAGGACGCGGCGGAGACGGACGCCGCGGAGGACGAGAGCGTCCCCGAGGAGCGCCTCGCGCTTCTCACCGTCTGCGAGCGCGGCTACGGCAAGCGGACGCCGTTCCGGGACTACCGGACGCAGGGGCGCGGCGGAATGGGGATCATCAACATCCGGGCGACCGAGCGCAACGGGATGGTCGTCGCGCTTCGGGCCGTCGCGCCTGCCGACGACATCGTGATGATCACGCAGGGGGGCATGGTCGTGCGCACGAACGCGGGGAGCATCAAGCAGACGCGGCGCGCGGCGCAGGGGGTGCGGGTGATCAGCCTGAAGGAAGGCGACCGGCTCGTGTCGTTCGCGGTCGTGCGGGCGGAGGACCAGGAGGGCGAGGCCGTCGCGGCTCAGGCGCCGGCGGGCCCCGGGGCGGC
>JABWAY010000004.1 GCA_013360825.1 Candidatus Brocadiia bacterium
GCTGCGATGGCTCGATCCACGCCGCACGCCGAACTCAAAATCATCGCCGATCCGGAACGACTGGGCCCCGCTGAACGGGCCGGTGAGGCCGCCGACGTCGATGAACTGGCAGCGCCAGTAGTACACCGTATCGCGCTGCAGGGAGATCAGGATCTGAAGGTCCGGACACCGGGCATCGTCCGGAAGCGGGGCCCCGAGCAGGATCGTCCCCGAGTCGTAGTCGATGAGCGTGAAGGTGGGATCTTCGGACACCTGGAACCGGACCTGGCCTGCGAAGTCCGGCGCGACGTTGGCGTCGCGGAAGATGGCGCTGAAGACCGGCTGCTCATCGATCACGGGGCTGACGAATCCTCCGTCTCCATTCTGGGCCCCGTTGTTCTGGGTGTTCACAAACAGCGTATCGGGAGCGAGCGGCGCCAGATTGGCCTCGACGGTGAACAGCTCGGCCGCCGTGAACGCGCTCAGGTTTCCGGCGCTGTCACGGGCACGGACCCGCCACGAGTAGGCGCCGGGAACGAGCGCCTGAGTCACGCTCGACGGCGTCGGGGTCAGCGTCAAGTCGGGAGACGGGATGGTCCCGAGGTTGTCGATTTCGACCACGTACGTCACCGCGGCGGGGCCGCAGGGCCCCGTGTCGGTGGCATCGGTCCAGTCGAACGCGACCGGGGAGACGACTGTCGGCCCTCCGACCGGCGCGAGCTGGGTCGGCACCGTCGGCGCGGCCAGGTCCGCCGCCGGGCAGGTGACCGTCAGATTGTCGATGAACCAGCCCGTCAGCTCCTCTTCGGCGTCAATCCCCAAACCACCGACGTCGCCGAGGTACCCGGTGATCTGGACCCGGAACCTGACCTGCAGGTCGATCGCCGTAATGGCCGCGAACTCGGGGAGGAGGTCGAGGAAAAACGTGATGATGTAGTGATCGTGCATGCCGGCGCCCTCGGCGATCGTGTCGGCGCTCGCCGGAGCCGTGTCCACGTTCGCAAACTGCCGGGTCATGACAACGGATCCCGTCGACGCGTCGATGAAATCGACGAAGCGATTGTGGAACGCGGTCTCGTCGTTGCAGGAGTCCATCTCGTACATCTCCGTGAACGACAGCGTCACCCCGGTCAGCGTCGTCAGCGAGATGACCGGGCTGGTGACGCTCGACTCGAAGGGCGTCCCGGTCGCGGCACCGTAGGCGATCGCGACCCCGTCATTCCAGTTCAGGCAACCCGCGCCCGCAAAGACAGTCCCGACGAGTGCGACATCAGCCAGTCCGCAGCCATACATCCCGGAGGTGGTCGCAGGCGTCGCGTCGGCTGCCCACTGCACCCCCGGGGTCCCCACCGGCCCGTCCACGGACCAGCCGGCGGGAAGGGGAGCGTCGAACGTCTCGGAGTAAATGACCGACTGGGCCTGACCGGCGGACGCCACCACCAGCAGGATCAGCAGAGCCAGTCCTGACTTGAGATCACGCAACATCGACACTCTCCCCTTTCGCGACTGCGAACCCTCAGAACCGGCGCTCGACCGCACCCCGCCGGCACAGGCCGGAAGCCTACTGAATCGGCACGGCCTGAACAAGGTTCTTTCCGCCGTTTCTTTCCCCCCGGTTTGCTGCCCGCCGCGCCGATTTCTGGTACAACCCCGACCGATGCCCTCCCCCTTCCCAGGCCCGGAACAATTCAAAGAAGCGCTTCCCTTCCCGATCCACTGGGTCTCCGACGCGGAGTCCGCGGCGCCGCTGCGGGAGCGTCTCCTGGCGAGGACGGAACCCTGGGGAATCGACATCGAGACGACGCTGACCGGGCAACACCACTGCGAGGTGGCGCTGGTGCAGATCTCGGACGGGCGGGAAGCGTGGCTGGTCGACTCGCTCGCGTTCGACTACAAGCCCGTCATCGAGGCCCTGTACGCGAGTCCCCTGCACTTTGTCATCGTCCACGGCGGGATCGGCGACCTGGCCGTGCTGAAGCGGGTGCTGCGGGTGATGCCCGACCAGGTGTTCGACACCCTGGTCGCCGCGCAGGTGCTGGGGATCCCGAGTCCGAATCTCCGGGAGCTGGCGCGGGAATGCCTGATGGTGACGATGACGAAAGGCAGCCAGCAGTCGAACTGGCGCGTGCGCCCGCTGTCGCCGGGCCAATACCGTTACGGCGCCCTGGACGCCTGGGTTCTCCCCGGGATCGCCCGGGTTCTCAGCGCGCGGGTCGCGGCGGCGGGGAAGACCGAGGACACGCGGGAGGGGACCCGGGCGATGCTGGAGGCGGTCCGGACGTACGAGCCGCCGAAGATCCACCCCTACGAGGTCGGGTTCTCCCGGCGGACCCGGGACCGCGGGGCCCGCGCGCGGCTCCACGCCCTCCTCGACTGGCGCACGGTCATGGCGAACCGGGGGAACATCGCGCTCCTGATGTCGGTCGGGAACCGGATTCTCGGGACGCTGGCGGAGCGGAATCCGCGGAACGAGGCGGAGCTGGTTTCGGCCGGATTCCCGCGCGCCCTTGCCCGCCGGTACGGGGACAAGATCCTGCGGGTGCTCGCTTCCGTCCACGAACCGGACGAGCCAAAGTCGCATTGACAGGGTGGGGGGATGTCCGTAAGATCCCCCGCTCTTCGGGGCGGATAGTTCAGCTGGCTAGAACGCCTGCTCGACACGCAGGAGGTCACAGGTTCAAATCCTGTTCCGCCCATCCGGCCGCCGGGGATTCCCCCGTGCGGCGCGGCGTCCCGGGAGGGGCGATTCCTCCGGGGCTTGCGGTGGGCCTGTCCGGGCCCCCGGACCTCGGCCCGGATCGGGGTCGCCTGCCGGGGGACCGACATTCGACGTCCGGCATTGCCCCCAATGGGAACACCGGGAATTCTCATTGCAATTCCAATGCGATTCCCGTAGACCATGTGGCCGAACCATTGACCAGCCATTCTCATTGGACCATTCTCGGGGAGCCCACATGCCGGAGGTCGATCTGCACGCCGTCAAGGAGTACCTGAAAACACACCTGGCGCATTTCACGGAGCCGGCGCAGGTCCGGTTCCGGGAGATTCAGAAGCAGGTCAAGAGCCAGTTCGGGTACGGGATGTTCATGCCGCAGCTCTCCGCCCTGATCCGCGAAATCAATCCGGCGCTCTCCAAGCCGCCGCGGAAGAAGGCCGGGAAGAAGAAGCCGGCCGGGAAACCCGGGCGGAAACCCGGGCGGAAGGCCGGACGGAAGCCCGGACCGAAGCCGGGTCGGAAACCCGGACGGAAGCCGGGCCGGAAACCCGGGCGCCCCGCGGGCACCCGCCGTGGACCCGGTCGCCCCCGGGGAACCGGAAACACGGCCGGCCAGTTCCTGATCAGGGTGGGACGGAAGCTCTCGTTCGCCCGCTCCCGGGACCACGTCCAGTCGATCATCGACAAAATGGTCGCCGCCGGACAGAGCCTCGGGCGCCTCAGGATTTTTTCGCTCTCCCCCGTCCGTGTCTCGACCCGGATCACGCTCGAGTAGCCATCCCGACGACCTCCCGGCCCCGGCGAGACCCGCCGGGGCTTCTTTTTTTCCCCTGCGCACGCCCGCGCGGCCCTTGACGCCCCGCCCGGACCCCGATAGGATCCCCGCCCTCTTGACGGCGGCGCGTCGGCATGGGGCTGTAGCTCAACTGGGAGAGCGCCAGAATCGCACTCTGGAGGTTGGCGGTTCGATCCCGCTCAGCTCCATCCCGACGCGCCGCCAACGATCCGGATGACCTGCCCTTCGGGAAGTCAAGACATCGCCCGTCGCCCGCCCCCAGACCTGTCCGAAAGGATTTGACTTCGCCCCGCCGCAAGGGTTACAAGCCATATTCCAACCCGGGCGGCCCAGGACGGGCCCAGTGGAGGTAGACCCCAGGCATGTGGATCGTCAAAAACGTCCTTCGCGGCTCGATCCAGATCGAAGACCTCAAGGTCAAGATCCCCGCCAAGGACTATTTCGACCTGGATAAGATCGGCCGGGAGCGCGCGGAACAGTCGCGCCAGCTCAAGCTTGCGATGGAGGAAGGCTACCTCCAGAACGTCAAGAAGTCCGACCCCGGGACCAACGAGGCCGTGCTGGTCAAGGAGGAGACCCGGAGCGAGATCAAGTCGAAGATCGAGGAACTGCGCGCCGCGATCGTCAAGTCTCCCGACAAGGAGACGGTCCTGAAGGCGATCGGGGATCTCCGCGGCGTCCTGGCGGGCTCGAAGGATGTGGAACAGATCCGCGCCGACTTCGACGACCTGAAGAAGCTGGTCTCCTCCATGGACGGCGACGGCGGCTGGCTCAAGAAGGAATTCGAGAAGCTGCGGACCTCGTTCTTCGACAAGGAGAAGGACGAGAAGACCCTGATGAAGCGGGAGGTCCTGGAGCTCCGGAAGGCGGTGCTCGAGGAGCGCGGACGGTCCCAGGCGGTGCTCACGCAGTTCAACGAGTTCCGGGACACCCTCCTCAAGGAATTCAAGGGGCTGCTCACCGGCCTGGTCGCCGCGGGCCCCCGCATGTCGGCCACCGGCGAGGGCGGCGAGGCCGTCGGCGAGCGCGTGCGCATGACCGAAGTCGAAATCAAGGCCCGCCTCAAGATGCTGGACCAGCGGGAAAAGGAACTGCAGGCGAACTTCGAATCCATCGGAAGGAAAGTCGAGGGCGACATGGGTGCGGCCAATCAGGCCGACCTCCTGTCGGACCTCGAGTAACATTGAGAACACGGTGCCGGCGCGGCGGCTGCGGCCGACCCGCCGGACCCATCGTCCACCTCTGGAAGAAAGGGGCCGGGAATGTGCGCTAAGGGAGTCGACATCGGAACGTGCTTCCTTGTGGGAGCGGAGTTGAAAGACGGGAAGGAAGTGTTCACGATGGAACGTGACGCGTTCTTCTCGATGCCCAACGAGGACTTTGCAGAGGACATGCTGACGAAGTCGGGCGCCTTCTACATCATCAAGGGCGACCAGATCTACGTCGTCGGCGAGGACGCGTTGAAATTCTCGATGGTGACGGGAAATGCCAAGGACTATCGCCGCCCGATGGCGAAAGGGGTGCTGAACCCCGGCGAGGAAGAAGCGATCTCGATGATGGAGGTGCTCCTCGAGGCCGTCGTCGGGAAGCCGAACTTCCCCGGTGAGACCATCTGCGCGACGATGCCCGCGAACCCCGTCGACGCCGAATTCGACGTGACCTTCCACCGCATGGTGCTGGAGCGGTTCCTGAAGAAGATCGGGTACGACGTGAAGTGCATCAACGAAGCCATGTGCATCATCTATGCCGAGAACCCGACCGTGACGATCAACAACGAGGTGCTGCCGTTCACGGGCATCGCGCTGTCGTTCGGGGCCGGCATGGTGAACCTCGCGGCCTCCTGGCGCGCGAAGAAGCTGCTCGAGTTCTCCTGCGGGCGTTCGGGAGACTGGATCGACCGGCAGGTCGCGAAGGTGCGGAGCGTGCCGGTGTCCAAGGTGCAGAGCCACAAGGAGAAGTACCTCAACTTCGACCGGATCGACCCGACCGACCAGCTCCTGGTCGCCCTCGAGATCTACTACGAGGACCTGATCCGCTACGTCATCGGGCACTTCCAGCAGCAGCTCAAGATGGCCAATGCGACGATCGACGAGCCGGTCGAGATCGTGATCGCCGGCGGGACCTCCAAGCCGCCGGGATTCGTGGACCGGTTCAAGAACATCCTGCGCGAGATCGGTCTCCCGATCCCCGTGAAGGCCGTGCGCCATGCGAAGGACCCGCTGAAGGCGGTCGCGGCGGGCGCCCTGATCGCGGCGATTTCCGAGGAGAAGAAGCGCAAGGCCGCCTCCGCAGGCGAGGCAGCGCCGAAGGCTTCGGCCAAGAAGGACGTGCCGCTCATCAGCTGATTCCGGACCTGAAGACACGAGAAGGGGCGGCACATGCCGCCCCTTCTTTTTTTTGGGGTGGGTCCGATGCGGGAGGGGGGAAAACAGGGCCGGGGAGCCATGCGCCTGCTGGTGTCGGCGGGGGCGGGGCTGGTGGCGCTGTTGGTGCTGGCCTGGTGGGTGGATCTCCCGGCGGCGGGGCGTGCGCTCGGGCGGGCCGGGATCGCGGGGGCCGGGTCGATGGGTCTCCTGTGTGCGGCGGCCCTGGGCCTGCATGCGGCGGCCTGGCACCTCCTGTTGCGGGCGCAGGGGGTGCGCACGGGGGCGGCGACGACGGGCGCTTCGTTCCTCATGGGAAACGCCGTGGCCTGGGCGACGCCCTCGCTTTACCTCGGCGGGGAGCCGATCCGGATCTGGCACATTGCGCGGGTGAGCGGTTCGCTGAAGCGGGACGTCGCGGCGACGGTGGTCGTGCACAAGTTTGCCGAGTTCGCCGGGTTCCTGACGGCGTTTCTTGTCTGCGCGGGGGCGATGGTGTGGAGCTTTGATCTGCCACCGGCGTTGAAATGGAGTGCGGTCGGCCTGTCGGGAGTGCTGCTGCTGGCGTTTCTGGTGCTGGCGGGGGCGCTGCTGAGGCGGTGGCCGCTGGTCTCGGGGCTGATAAGGAGGGCTGGGCCGCGATGGGCGGGGGCCCGGGACGCGGCGCGGGACATGGAGGAGCGGATCGGGGAAACGATGCGGGAGCGGCGTGGGGCTTTCTTCGGCTGCCTCGCGCTGGCCGGGGCGCCGATTGTGCTCGTGGCCGCGAAGCCGCTTGTGTTCTTCGCCTGCCTGGGCCGGACGCTGTCCTTTCCCGAGGTCGCGCTGCTGTTTGTCCTGACGCAGCTCGTCCTCGCCCTTCAGTTCACCCCCGGTGGCCTGGGGGTCTTCGAGGGCGGAGTGATCGGAGCGTTCGCCCTGATCGGGATCGGAGGGGCGGAGGCGATGGCGTACGCCGCGGCGCAGCGGATTGCGGACGCGGTGCTGGTCGGGGGCGGCGTTGCGCTGGCGATCCGGGGTGGGGCCGGGGCGTTTCTCCGCGGAGGGCCCGACCCTTCCCCGCCTTCGGGTCCCTGAATACCTGCGGGCGGGTCAGCGGCCGGGGACGGAGTACTGCTCGGCGTGGAGGACGCGTTCGACGAACTGCCGCAGCCGGTCGCGCGCCCCGGGATCGAGATCGACGAAGGCGATCCCGAGATCCCAGCCGCCCTCCGGCGAGGGGACCTGCCGGACGACCTGGCCGCGGCCGCGGACCGGCGCGGCCCCCGGGAGGTCGAGTTCCATCTGGAGGACGTCGCGGGCGCGGACCTCGTCCGCGGTCCGGAGGCAGACGCCCGTTTCGCTCAGGTTCAGGACGGTCCCGGGCCGGCGCGCGGCGGCGGCGTCTCCGTCCTTGAGCCATCGGACTCCCAGCCGCCGGGCGATCCGCCGGGCGCGCAGGAAGAACGGCATCGCGGGCCGGTCGGCGCTGACATGGTCGAACGCACGCAGGATCTCGTCCCGGAGGTACGGTTTCTCGATGTAGGCCTTCACGCCGGCCGCGAGCGAGGCGGGGACGAGATTCCGGGTCTCGACCGAGCAGGTCACGACCACCCGGACGGCGGGGGCGGTCTCGATCAGGACGCGCGCCGCGTTCACCCAGCCCACGCCGGGAGTGCTCGGGTGGTCCGGGAGCCCCAGGTCCACCGTGACCGCCCACGGCCCCAGGCGGTGGACGGCATCCAGAAGCGCGCGCCCGTGGGCCACCGACCCGACGAAAGTGTAGTCGCTTCCCCTCAACAGCGTTCCGAACGCGACGCTGGCGACGGGACGGGGGTCGGCCACGAGGACGGAGCGGGGCATCAGCCGCGGTGTGAGCCGCCGGGGGAGGCGATCCTGCCGGAGGAGAGGGCGCGGGCGGCGGAGTCGATGGCGGCGTCCAGGCCGCGCGAGGGGTCCACGTCCACGATCCCGGCGCGCGCCGTCCCGCCGGTTTTCACGCCGGCGTCCGCCAGGCGTTTTCCGAGACTCACCTGCGCCTTGCCCGCCACCTCGCGGGCCGCATCCGGCGCGAGATTCACGCTGAGCGCGACGAAATCTCCGCCGCGGAGGCGGGCCAGGACGTCGGCGTCGCTGAATTCCCCGCGCAGCACGTCGGCGATTTCCATCAGCAGCATGGAGCCGTCGTCTCCGCGCGCGCCGATCCGCGTGTCCGGAATCGCCTCAAACACGAGCCGCGTCAGCGTCGGCCGCCGCCCCAGCTGGGCCGCGAGCCGCATCACCTGCTCCCCGACCACGTTGAACCCGCGAAGGTTGTACAGCCCCGTCACCGCATCGATGATCGCCAGGCTTTTCAGCTCCGCCTGGAGTTTGTGGCGTTCGACGGCGTAGAGAAGCGCGCGGGCGAGGACGGCGTCGGTGGCCTGGCCCTTGACCAGGTAGTCCTGGGCTCCCTCCTCCACGGCGCGGACGGCGACCTGTTCGTCGTCGAGACCGCTCATGACCACGACGGGGGCCCTGGCGCCGGCGGTGCGGACGCGGATGAAGGTTTCGAGACCCCGGCTGTCCGGGAGGGTCAGGTCGAGGAGGATGACGTCCCAGGCATCGGCGGCGGCCAGCCGGGAGAGGGCGTCGGAGAGGCGTTCGACGAGGGTGATGTTGAAACGCGCGCAGGAGGCGGACTCCAGGAACTCACGGATGAGCCGCGCGTCCCCGGGATTGTCCTCAACGAGCAGGACCTCAAGGCATTTGATGTCCACGGTGTTCCCTTTCTCAAATGGGAATCAGGGATCAGGAATTCAGGGCGGGGAGGGTGAACCAGACCGAGGCGCCGCGTCCGGACTCGCCGGAGGCGCCGAGGGTGCCGCCGTGGCGCTCGACGACGCGGCGCACCCAGGCCAGGCCGGCGCCGATGCCGGGGGCTTCGGCGCGGGTGACGAGGCGCTGGAAGAGCCTGAAGAGGCGGCCGGACTCCTCGGCCGGGAAGCCGGAGCCGTTGTCGCGGACGATGAATTTCCGGAAGGCGCCGGCGGGCTCGGCCTCGACGCGGATGTGGAGGGGGACGTCGGGGCGGCGGAATTTCAGGGCGTTGTCGATGAGGGTGGAGAAGGTGCGGGTGAGCTGGGCGGGGTCGGCGTGGACGACCGGGAGGAGGCCGGCCTCGAGCGTCGCCCCGGCGGCCGCGAGGGCCGGCGCGTGCTGGCGGCGGGCTTCTTCGAGGCAGCGCGCGCTTTCGACCATCCGCATCTCGCCGCCGCGCGTCTGGACGCGGGAGATATCGAGGATGGCGGCGAGCATCTTCGAGAGCCGCGAGGCGCCGTCGACGGCGAAGCCGATGAACTCATTGGCGGTCGGGTCGAGCTGGGCGGCGTAGCGGCGCTGCAGCAGCTGGGTGTAGCTCGCCACCATCCGCACGGGTTCCTGCAGATCGTGGGACACGACGTAGAGGACCTGCTGGAGTTCCTCCCGCAGGCGGCGGTTCTCCTCCTCGAGCGCACCGGCCCGTGCGGGGGGTTGCGCGGACCCGGTCGGCTCCATGGGCGCCTCCTCCTACTGCTGGGGCAGCTTGACGATCGACAGCCAGAAGTTCTCGATCGACTGCACGACCTTGACGAACTGGTCGAGGTCGACCGGCTTGGTGACGTAGCAGTTCGCGCTGAGGTCGTACGCGCGCAGGACATCCTCCTCCGCCTCGGAGGTCGTCAGCACCACCACCGGGATCCGCCGGAGCTTCTCATCCGACCGGATCTCCGTCAGGACCTGCCGGCCGTCCTTGCGGGGAAGGTTCAGGTCCAGCAGCACCAGGTCCGGACGCGCGGCCTCCTTGTACTTCCCTTCCCGTCTGAGATATTCCATCGCCTCCACGCCGTCCGAAACAACCGTCAGCCGGTTGAAGACCTTGGCTTCCTTCAGCAGCTCGACGGCGAGCCGGGCGTCGCCCGGATTGTCTTCGACGAGGAGGATTTCGATCGGCTCTCCGAGGACCCGCGTGCTCATGGTGTGCTCCCTTGTGTCTCCGCGGCCATTGTGCCGGTGGCGGCGCCCGGGTCCAAGGGACATTCCTGTACCGCGGCGAGGGGCGGGGGTGTTGTAATCCGCGCGATGCCTGACGCTCCGCCGGGAGGGGGAACCCCGGCCGTGCCGGGGGAAGGAGACCTGGTCCGGCTGAAGAAGCTGCTCGAACGCGAATCGCACCTGCGGGGCGAGGCGGAGTCGATGTCCGCGGCGGCGCTGCGCGGGCTGCAGCAGAAGTACGCCGAGCTGGTGCACGCCAACGCGCAGCTCGACCTGTTTCACCGGGTGGCGACGGCGGCGAACGCGGCGACCACACCGGCCGAGGTCTTCATGGCGGCCCTGGAGACGATCTCCCGCCATTTCGCCTGCCCGGTCGGGCACGTCTTCCTGCCGGATGCCCACGATCCCCGCGTGTTCGTCCCCTCCGACTGGTGGCAGCTCGCCGACCCGGCGAAGTACGCGGAGTTCCGGCGCGAAACCATGGCGGTGACCGTGATGCGCGGGCGGGGCCTCGTCGGCCGCGTCGTCGAGTCGCGCCGGCCGGAGTGGCTCCTCGACGTCCCGGTGGAGGCGCAGTTCCAGAGGGCCGCCGCCGCCGCGCGCTGCGGACTCCGGGGCGCGCTGGCCTTCCCCGTGATCTCCCGCGGCGGCGTCTCCGCCGTCCTCGAATTCTTCGCCGACCAGCCCCGTGAACCCTCCCGCCGGCAGCTCGAGACATTCGCCTTCATCGGCATCCACCTCGGGCGCGTCGCGGACCTCCTCGCCGCCGAAGCCCAGATGAAGGAAAAAGACGCCGAACTCGCCCACCAGCTCATGGAAATCCAGCACCTCGCCACCCTCTCCGCGCACGACCTCCAGGAACCGCTCCGCATGGTCGTGAGCTACCTCGAGCTCCTCCAGCGCAGGTTCTCGGGCCGGCTGGACCCCGGCGCCGACGAGTACATCGCCTTCGCCACCGGCGGCGCCCTGCGGATGAAGGGACTGCTCGGCGACTTCCTCACCTACGCGCGGCTCTGGGCCCCGCCGTCGAGGCACGACACCGTCAGCCCGCAGGAGATCGCGCAGCAGGTCGTCGCACGGTCCTCCCACCGCATCCGGGCGGCCGGGGCGGAGGTCACCGTCGCCCCCGATCTCCCGCTCGTGCGCGGGGAACGCGCCGAACTCGCCGAATTGCTCGACGCCCTCTTCGACAACGCGCTGAAATTCCGCGGCGACGCCCCGCCGGTGATCGCCCTGACCTGGGAACGGCGGGGCCCCCAGGCGGTCTTCACGCTGAAGGACAACGGCCCCGGAATCGACCCGAAATTCCACGACAACCTCTTCTGGCTGTTCCGCCGGCTCCATCGCGAGGAGGACCGCGGCCGCGGGCTCGGACTCGCCAAGTCGCGGCGGATCGTGGAACGGCACGGAGGGCGGATCTGGGTGGAGTCCTCCCCCGGCCAGGGAACAGCGATCCGCTTCACCCTCCCCCTCGCATCCGAAACGCGGCGCGAACCCGCACCGGGGACAGGCTCCTCTCCCGCCGCGCCTGCGGCCGGGCCCGATCCTCTCAAGGACTGACGTCGCGGCGACCGCCGCCCCCTACTCGGCGCTTCAGCCTTCCGGCCCGCATTCGGACCCTTCCCCGTCCTTCTTCTCGCCGCCGGACTTCTCCCCGTCTTTGCCGGAGCCTTCCGTGGCGGGAGCGTCGGACTTTGTGTCGGAATCGCTGGAAGCGCAGCCGGCGAGCAGCGCGGCGGCGAACAGGGCGGCGAGGAGTGTCTTCATGACGGAAATGTACGGCGGCGGCAGGGGGCGACTCAAGGAGAAACCGATCAGACCCCCTTGCCGATATAGGACTTCCATGTGGAAAATGCCGCTGCCGCCCCGAGGAAGACCAGCGGAAACACGAAGATCCCCGTCCATCCCAGCCAGGCCGGGGGCAGAAACTCCAGGCTCCCCTCGAAGAACCGGGGGACCGGATCGAGCGACCGGAGAGCCGCGGTGCGCACGAAGCGGCTGAGCACGTACAGCTTGATTTCCAGGCGCCCGATCGTCGCCTCGACGATGACGGCGTAGGCCATCGCAATGAGGTATGGCCGGCCGAGGATCGCCCCGAGCGAGAAGAACAGCGTGCCGTAGAGGACGGCGCCCGCGGCGGAGGCGAAAAGCGCGGCGAACAGCTCCCGGGGCTGCGCGGGCGCGCGGTGGCTCGGGCGCGTCATCGTGACGAACTTCCCGGGCGATCCCTCGCGCATGCCCGGGCGCCGCTCGCCGGAATCGTCGTCCACCGCCCCGTCCTCCCCGCGGGGGACTGCGGTCCCCGAAGGGTCCGCCACCCAGGTCGTCGTCTCGTACGGCTGCACCTGCTTGAGCGCCAGCGGCCACGCCGCCAGCACCGGGATCATCGTGATCAGGGCCAGCGGGACGATGCAGCCGAGCCACTTCCCCACCACGATGAACGCCCGGGGAGTGGGACGGCAGTACAGATAGACGATGGTCCCGTCCTCCACATCCGAGGAGAAGGCGGGGACGGCGCCGAGGAGTGCGATAAAGAGGATCGCCCCCTGGAGGTAGAGCTGGTCGAACAGCTGGAGAAACGGGTGGTTCATCCCCTTCGGCTCGAGGAACACGAAGACCGAGAGCAGGGCCGGGAAGACGGAGCCGGCGAGCAGGAGGAGCCACTTGCGCGGTCCCTGCAGGAACTGGCGGAAGGAGAGGTGCGCCGCGGTGATCAGGCCGGTGATCGGGGACGTCGGGGCGGCGGGGGGCGGGGGCGGTGCGGTGGCGGGAGAGACCATTTATCCCTCGGTGAGATAGCGGAAGACGGCGTCGAGGTTGTCGTCCGGGCTCTCGATCTCGTGCACCGGGAGGCCTGCGTCGAGGAGGACCTGGGGAAGCGCGGCGTAGAAGGCGTCCGGCTGCGGCGTGCGGACGGTGACGACTCCCTCGCCGATATGGAGTTCCGTGACGCGCGGATCCCTCGCGAGGACCGCGGCGAGGTCGCGGCCCCGCGGGGTGCGCAGGCGGACGGAGTGCGGGTGGCGGTCGATCATCCCGCGGATTTCGCGGACCTCACCCGCGGCCATGACCCGCCCCTTGTGGAGCAGGAGCAGGTGAGGGGTCATGGCCTCGACCTCGTGGAGGACATGGCTCGAGATGATCACGCTCCGCCCCTCGCGGCCGAGGGCCTTCACCAGGTCGATGACGTCCCGGCGGATGATCGGGTCGGCGCCGTTGAGCGGCTCGTCGAGGATGAGGAGTTCCGGGTCGTGCGAGAGGGCCTGGGCGAGCTTGAGCCGCTGGCGCATTCCCTTCGAATACCCGTAGATCTTCCGGTCCGCGAATTCCGCCGCCTTCACGCGGTCCAGCGCGGCGGACGCCCGGCGCGCGCGTTCCGGCCCGGCGAATCCGTGGATGCCGAGGAGGGTTTCGACGAACTCCCGGCCCGTCATGAACTCGAAGAAGTTGTCGTGGTCCGGGCAGTAGCCGATCCGGCGGTAGAGGTCCGGGTTGCCGAAAGCATGGGCGCCGAAGACGAGCGCGACGCCCTTGGACGGGCGCATCGAGCCCGTGAGGATCCGGAGGAACGTGGTCTTCCCCGCGCCGTTCTGGCCGAGGAGCCCCACGACCCCGCCCTGGAAGTTGAGCGTGACGTCCCGGAGGGCGACCACCTGCCCGTACCAGCGGGTGACGTTCTGGAACTGGACCGCGAACTGGCTCACGCGCGCCTCTCCGCATCGGCCGTGCGCCAGACGACCACGGACAGCGACAGGACGCTCACGCCCGCCAGGATCGCCAGGCTGATCCAGGGGCTGAACGGCATCATCTCGTGCAGGTCCAGCCCGGGCATCTTCGGCATCCGCGCCCCCCCGGCGGGCATCTCCGGCATCAGCGACGCCGAGATTTTCAGGACGTTCCGGTTCAGCGAGAGCAGGTATCCCCACTTGAGCTTCGCCGCATCCGTCAGGATCAGCGCGATCGCCTCGAGCATCAGGTAGACGACCGCGAATCCGATCCCGGCCAGGAAAGTCTTCCGGGTGCACGAGGAGAACGCCATGACGAGCGCGATCGCCGGGATGACGGCGATCGGGACCGAGAGCAGCACGGCGCCGGACAGCTGGGCCCCGTAGGCGGCCGTCGCCTTGTCCCCGAGCGCGTAGGTGGAGACCCCGATGCTGACCAGCGGGGAGAGCACGGCGGGCAGGAGGACCAGGACGGCGGCGGCGGCGAGTTTCCCCACGATGTAGTCCGCACGGACGATCGATTTCGAGAAGTACATGAGGAGGGCGTTGTGCTTCAGGTCGCTCGCCACCAGCCCGCTTCCCGCGACGGGCAGCACCAGCAGGCAGGTCCAGGTCAGCGAGGTGCTGAGCGCCGAGGCGGCGATGTATCCCGGATCGATCCCCGAAATCATCAGGCCGACGAAGGCTCCCGGCAGGGTCATCAGCATGGTGAGCCCGCCCAGGAGGGACAGGGCGAGGGTATGGCGCCGGAAGATGTTCTTCGCGGTGGCCGTGGCGATCGCCAGGACGCGGAACGGGTGAGGCTGGAAGGTCCCCGTCCACGGCTGGTAGCTCTGGTCGAAGAGGGCGCTCATTTTTCCGCTGCCTCGATCAGTCCGGAGAAGACGTCCTCGAGCGATTTCTGCGCCGGCGCGAGGTGGCGGACCTGTGTCCCGGTGGCCGCCGCGGCCCGGAGCACCGGCGCGGTCGCCTCGAGATCCTCCACCGGGATCACCAGCCGGTCCGCCTCCGCGACCTCCCGCGGCGCGAGACCCTCCGCGCGGAGGGCGGCCTGGAACCGGGCGCGGTCGCCCCGGAACCGGAGGTCGAGCGCCTTCTCCGCGTGGCCGATGATCGCATCGAGCGGGCCCGCGGCCGCGAGCCGCCCGCGATGGAGAACGACGACCTCGTCGCAGACCGATTCGACGTCGTGGAGGATGTGGCTGGAAAGGACGACCGAAATCCCCTTCCGCGTCGAGATGTCGCGCACCAGCGCCAGCATCTCCTCCCGCCCCTTCGGGTCCAGGCCGTTGGTCGGCTCGTCGAGAAAGAGGAGTTTCGGGTGGTGGACGAGCGCCTGCGCGAGCTGCACGCGCTGGAGCATGCCCGTGGAGTACGTGTCGATGTCCCGGTACCGCGCTTCCCCCAGGTCCAGGGCGCCGAGGACATCGTGGGAGCGGGCGAGGGCGTCGCCGGCGGACATGCCGACGAGGCGGCCGGCGAGGCTGACGTACTGGACGGCGCTCATCCTCGGGATCATGGACCCGGACTCCGGCATGAACCCGGTGACCTGGCGGATCCGGAGGGCCGCGCGCCGCGAGTCGAGGCCGAGGACGCCGGCGGTGCCGGCCGTGGGGCGGATCAGCCCGAGGAGGATCTTGATGAGGGTGGACTTTCCCGAGCCGTTGGGGCCGAGCAGTCCGATGGCGCGGCCGCTGACGGACAGGGAGACCCCCGCCAGGGCGCGGATGTTCCCGTAGACCTTGGAGAGATCGGCGACCTGCAGAAGCGGGGGTGCGGACATCGCGGGGGATCTTATCCTCCGGCGCGGTGCGCGGTCGAGCGGGGATTGCGCCGGGCTACATTTCTTCCGGCGCCTCGATCCCGAGGAGGTCGAGCCCGGTGCGGAGCGTGCGGCGCGCGGTCTGCACGAGCAGGATCCGGGCGTCGGTCAGCGCGGCGTCGTCGGACAGGATCCGCTGGTTCCGCCAGAAGCGGTTCACCTCTCCGCAGAGGTCGATCAGCGCGCGGCTCAGGAGCGAGGGTTCGTAGCGGGTCGTGGCATCGCGGATGATGTCGGGAAAGCGGCCGATCTGGCGCAGCACCGCGCGGTCCTCGTCCGTGGTCAGCAGGGTGAAGTCGACCGAGGCGGGCGGCTCTTTCCCGTACTTTCTCAGCGCGCTCGAGAGCCGGGCGTGCGTGTACTGGAGGTACGGCCCCGTTTCGCCCTTGAACGCCTTGGTCTCGGGGTCGAAATCGAGCATCTGCTGCAGGTTGAAGTCGATGTCGCGGGTCCGCGTGCGGGACAGGTCGTTGAAGATGACGGCGCCGATTCCCACCTGGTGTGCGACGCGCGATTTCCGGGCCGCGTCCCATTCGCGGTCCGCGATGATCTCGTGGACGCGCTCGATCGCCGCCTGGAGCACGTCGTGCAGCAGCACGATCGTGCCCTTGCGCGTCGCCATCTTCTCGCGGACCCCCTCGGCGTTCACGATCCGCATCAGGCCGAACTCGACGTGCACCGGCTCGACGTCGACGCCGAGCAGCTCCGCCACCTTGAACAGCTGCCGGAAATGGAGCTTCTGGTCGGCCGCGACGACGTAGACCAGCGCCCGCGCCCCCAGATCCCGGCGGCGGTACAGGATCGCGGCAAGGTCGCGCGTGCCGTACAGACTCGCGTCGTCCGCCTTCCTCAGCAGGAACGGCTCCTTGAACCCGTGTGCGGTGAGGTCCACCACATAGGCACCCTGGCTCTCCGAGCAGAGCCCGCGCGCCTCCAGCTCCGCGATCGCCCCGGCCATCCGGTCCACGTACGCCGACTCACCGCTCCAGGAATCGAACTCGATCCCAAGAAGGGAATAGACGCGGCGGAACTCGGCCAGCGAGATGTCCCGGAAATGCTGCCAGACCTTTTTTGCCTCCGGGTCCCCCGACTCCAGCCGGCGGAACCAGTCGCGGGCCTGCTGCCGGAACGCGGGATCGGCCCGCTCGGCCTCCGTGAAGCGGACGAGCAGGTCCTTGAGGAACTCGACGCCCCGCTCCTTCAGGCTCTCCTCGCTTCCCCACTTTTCCCACGCCGACAGCAGCTTCCCGAAATTGGTCCCCCAGTCGCCGAGGTGGTTCACGCCGATCGTCTTCCATCCGCAGAAGGCGTGGAGGTTCCGGATCGCGTTGCCGATCACGGTGCTGCGCAGGTGGGCGATCCCGAGCGGTTTCGCGATGTTCGGGCTGGAGAAATCGATGACCACGGTCCGGCCCTGGCCGAGGTCGGTTGCGCCCCAGCGCGCGCCGGCCGCGCGGGCGCTCTCGAGGACGGTGCGGGCAAGGACGGCGGGCTCGGCGAAGAAATTCACGTACGGCCCGGTCGCCTCGATCCGGGCCACCGAGGCCGGTTTCCGGATCGCCGCGGCGAGTTGCCGCGCGACGGCCGGGGGCGGCGCGTTGTCGAACCGGTCGCGGACCGCGAAGGTCGGAAAGGCGAAGTCCCCCATCGCGGAATCCGGGGGCGCCGTCAGCAGCTCCCGGGCGCGCTCCGCGGTCAGCCCCGGCACCGCGGCGACCAGCGCGCCGATCACGTCCGTCCGTATCGTGTCCATGGTCCTCGGAACAGAAACAGGGCGCCGATGGCGGCCCCGGGAATCAGGTCCCGCGCGGGACTACTTGCGCAGTTTCAGCGGCGCCAGCCGCTTCCCCCAGCGTTTCAGCGCCGCGGGAAGGAACCGCGTCTTCTCGCGCACTTCCTCCGGCCCCGCGGCGTCCTTGTGATTGACGCAGTAGAGGGTCCTCCAGAGCCCCAGGCGGTCCACCAGTTCCACCTTCTCCGGCTTCAGGTTCGTCATCCTCAGGAAATCCGGCAGCTTCAGGTCGCTTCGCCATCCGGCCCGCCAGAAGAACGGGGCGAAAAAGCGTTCGATGTCGTTGATGAAGACGTTCGGCGCCATGAAGTGATTGACGAAGACGATGCGGCCGCCGCGGCGGCAGACCCGTTTCATCTCCTGCACCACGGCGCGCGGGTCGGGAACGGTGGTGATGAAGTAGGCGGCGAGGACGGCGTCGAAGGAGTCGTCCGGGAAATCGAGCTTCGTCGCGTCCATCTTGAACAGGCGGACGCCCTTCAGCCCGTGCTCGCGGACCCGCTTGTAGGCGCCGTCGAGCATGCCCTGGGAAAAGTCGATGCCGGTGAGGTCGACGCCGCCGGGGAACATGGGGAGGCAGGCACCGGTGCCGACGCCGACCTCGAGGATTTTCTCGCCCGGCCTGGGGGCCATGGCGGCCAGCGCCCGCCGGCGGCCGGATTCAAAGAACCGGTTGAAAACGAGGTCGTAGACTCCGGCGTAGAAGTTGTAGACCCATTCGATGTGCCCGCCGCCCGCCACCGGACCTCCGATCCGGGGACCCTTCCCCGGCAGGGCGGGATTTTCTCCGGAAAGTGCGCCGAAATGAAGGGAAAGTTCAGGCCATCCGGGAGGCGTCGCGGGCGTGGGCGATGACGCGATCCAGGATCTCGTCGATGTCGACGGTGGGCCTGTAACCGATGGCCTTGCGGGCGCGCGCGATCGACGGTACGCGCCTCCGCATGTCCTCGAATCCCTCCTCGTAGGCGCGGTCGTAGGGGATCTTGCGGATCGGGATGCGACCGCCGACGCGGGCTGCGATGAGGCGCGCGAGGGCCAGGATGGAGATTTCCCTGGTGGCGCCCAGGTTGAAGACCTGCCCGGCCGCGGCGGGCTGGTCCGCCAGGGCGGCGATGCCGCGGACGACGTCCCCGACCCAGGCGAAGCACCGCGTCTGGCGGCCGTCGCCGAACACCGTGATCGGCCCTCCGGCGAGCGCCTGCTCGACGAACCGGGGGATGACCATCCCGTAGCGCCCCGTCTGGCGCGGCCCCACGGTGTTGAACAGCCGGGCGATCACGACCGGCAGGCCGCGCTCCTTGTGATAGGCGAGCGCGAGAAACTCGTCGACCGCCTTGCTGGCGGCGTACGACCACCGCGACTTGCTGGTCGGCCCGAGCACGAGGTCCGCGTCCTCCCGGAACGGCACGGCCGCCGATTTTCCGTACACCTCGCTCGTCGACGCCACGAAGACGCGCCGCCCCTTCTTCGCCGCCGCCCGCAGGACCATCTCGGTCCCCCGGATGTTCGTCTCGATCGTGTGCGTCGGCTTCTCCACGATCAGCCTCACCCCGACCGCCGCGGCCAGGTGGAAGACGACGTCGGCGTCGTCGACCTGCTCCGCCAGGAGAGATTCATTGAAGATCGAGTCGATCGTGTAGCGGAACCGGGCTTCGGTCTTGAGGTGCTCGATGTTCGCGATCGCCCCCGTCGACAGGTCGTCGATCACGGAGACCCGGTCCCCGCGCGCCAGCAGGAATTCCGCCAGGTGCGACCCGATGAATCCCGCGCCGCCGGTGATCAGCGCCCGGCACCCGCGTTTGAGCGTCATGCCTTCGCCCCGGCGGCTTTCGCCTTCCCCGGAGCCGCGAGGGCTCCGTGGTAGTCCTGGACCGCCTGCACGTCCAGGCTCCGGCGCTTCATCGCCGCCATCCCGTTCACCGCCATCATCGCCCCCTGGATCGTCGTGATCACCGTGACCCCGTGCGCGACCGCCGCCGTCCGGATCCGACCCTCGTCCGTCTTCGGCCCCTTCCCGCTCGGCGTGTTGATGATGAGCGCCAGCTCGCCGTTGATGATCAGGTCCAGGGGATTCGGCCGCCCTTCCTTCAGCTTCGGCACGGTCCGGACATGCACACCGTTCCGCGCGAGCACCCGCGCCGTCCCCCCCGTCGCCAGGAGCTCGAACCCGAGCATCTCCAGGCGCTGCGCAATGAACACCACGTCGCGCTTGTCCGCGTCCTTCACGCTCACGAAGACCTTGCCCGAGGCCGGCAGGTGGTGGGACGCGCCCGTCTGCGCCTTCATGTAGGCCAGCCCGAGCTCACGGTCCATCCCCATCACCTCGCCCGTCGACTTCATCTCGGGGCCCAGAATGATGTCGACCCCCGGGAACCGCGTGAACGGGAAGACCGATTCCTTGACGGAGAAGTGATCCGGGACGATTTCCTCGGTGAAGCCGAGTTCGCGCAGGGTCTTGCCGGCCATGATCTTCGCCGCGAGCTTGGCCAGCGGCACGCCGATCGCCTTGGAGACGAAGGGGACGGTGCGGGAGGCGCGCGGATTGACCTCGAGGATGTAGACGACGTCGTTCTTGACCGCGAACTGGACGTTCATGAGCCCGCGGACGTTGAGTTCCAGCGCCAGGCGCCGCGTGCAGTCCCGGATGCGGGCGACCTGGGGATCGGAGAGGGAGAACGGGGGCAGCGTCATGGTGGCGTCGCCGCTGTGCACGCCGGCCATCTCGATGTGCTCGAGCAGACCGCCGATGACGACGTCCTTCCCGTCCGCGATGGCGTCCACGTCGACTTCGATGGCCTCCTCGATGAACTTGTCCACGAGGATGGGATGGTCGGGGGAGGCTTCGGCCGCCCGCCCGACAAAGTGATCGAGTTCGTCGTCGTCGTAGACGATCTTCATCCCGCGCCCGCCCAGGACGTAGGACGGGCGGACGAGAACGGGGTAGCCGAGTTCGCGCGCAACCTTGCGGGCTCCCTCGACGTCCCGGGCCGTCCCCCCCGGCGGCTGGACGAGGCCGAGTTTTTCGACGAGGGCATTGAAGAGCTTGCGGTCCTCGGCGCGGTCGATCGACTCGGGGGAGGTCCCGATGATGGGAACGCCGGCCTTCTGCAGGGCGCGAGCCAGGTTGAGCGGCGTCTGGCCTCCGAACTGCACGATCACGCCGTGCGGGCGGACCCGGTCGCAGATGTTCAGCACGTCCTCCTCGGTCAGGGGCTCGAAGAAGAGGCGGTCGCTCGTGTCGTAGTCGGTCGACACGGTCTCGGGGTTGGAGTTGACCATGACGGTCTGGAACCCGAGCTCGCGGAGCGCGAACGCGGCGTGGACGCAGCAGTAGTCGAACTCGATCCCCTGCCCGATCCGGTTCGGGCCGCCCCCCAGGATGATGATGTGGGGCCTGTCCGCCAGGACGACCTCGTCCGCCGTTTCGTAGCTCGAATAGTAGTACGGGGTCTGCGCGGCAAACTCCGCCGCGCACGTGTCGACGAGGCCGTAGGTCGGAACCACTCCCCTTCCGATCCGCCCCGCCCTCAGATCCTGCGGCGTCGTGCGCCACATCGTGGCGAGCTGGACGTCGCTGAATCCGAGCCGCTTCGCCTCCCGGAGAACGTCCGTGGGAACGTCGGCGAACCCCGCGTATCCGCGGAGACGCTCCTCGGCATCGACGATGTCCTTCATGTTTTCCAGGAACCACGGATCGATCTTCGTGAGGGCGTGGATCTCGGCGACCGTGCTGCCGAGCTTCATCGCGTCCCGGATCGCGAACATCCGCTCCGCGCCCGGGACGACGAGCCTCTCGCGCACCTGCTCCGGGTCCGGGCGCTCGCCGCGCGACCAGGGGTCCTTCCGGTCCGCGCCGAGGCCGGCCCGCTGGATCTCAAGCGAGCGGATCGACTTCTGCAGCGCCTCCTTGAACGTCCGCCCGATCGACATCGCCTCCCCGACCGACTTCATGGCGATCCCGAGCGTCGCGTCCGCCTCCGGGAATTTCTCGAACGCCCACCGCGGGAACTTCACGACGCAGTAGTCGATCGAGGGCTCGAAACAGGCCGGCGTCTTCCGCGTGATGTCGTTCGGCAGCTCGTCGAGCGTGTACCCGACCGCGAGCTTCGCCGCGATCTTCGCGATCGGGAATCCCGTCGCCTTCGAGGCGAGCGCGGAACTCCGCGAGACGCGCGGGTTCATCTCGATCACGACCATCCGGCCTGTCCCGGGATGCGTCGCGAACTGGATGTTCGATCCCCCCGTCTCGACCCCGATCTCGTGCATCAGCCGGATCGCGCCGTCGCGCATCCGCTGGTACTCCCGGTCCGTCAGGGTCTGGATCGGCGCCACGGTGATCGAGTCCCCCGTGTGCACCCCCATGGGATCGAAATTCTCGATCGTGCAGACGATCACCGTGTTCCCCGCCCGGTCCCGCATCATCTCCAGCTCGTATTCCTTCCAGCCCGTCAGGTTCTCCTCCACCAGCACCTCGCCGATCATCGAGAGCGACAGCCCGCGGCGCACGATCGCCTCGAACTCCTCCTTGTTGTAGGCGATCCCGCCCCCGGTCCCGCCCAGCGTGAAACTCGGCCGGATCACGGCCGGGAGCCCCACGTCCGCCAGCGCCGTGAAGGCCTCCTCGAGGGACTTCACATGGTGGGACCGCGCGCTCTCCAGCCCCGCACGCTCGACGCACTCCTTGAACAGCCGCCGGTCCTCCGCCTTCCGGATCACCGTCTCGTTCGCCCCGAGCATCTCGACGCCCAGCCGCTTCAGCACCCCCGACTCCGACAGCTGCACCCCGATGTTCAGCGCCGTCTGGCCGCCGAGGGTGGGGAGAAGCGCATCCGGGCGCTCCTTCTCCAGGACTTTCTCGACGAACTCCGCGGTGACCGGCTCGATGTAGACGCGATCCGCGGTCTCGGGATCCGTCATGATCGTCGCGGGGTTCGAATTCACGAGGACGACGGAGTATCCCTCCTCGCGAAGGGCCTTGCAGGCCTGGGTCCCCGAGTAGTCGAACTCGCAGGCCTGGCCGATGATGATCGGGCCGCTCCCGATCAGGAGGATCTTCCGGATGTCACGGCGGGCGGGCATGGGTGTCGTCTCCCGTACAAAAAAAAAGCCCCGTCTCAGCGGGGCCGCGTCGTTCAGGTCTTGTTGGCGATTCGGTGGCTCACATCTCGTTCCTGGGGCGGGATATTAGCCAGCGGAGCCGCGTCGCGCAAGAACTGCAGGTCGCCCCTGGAAACCCGCCGCCCCCGCGGCAGCCGGCGGCCCCCGGCGGCGGACGGGCGCCCCCGCCGCGCCCTCCTCACTTGCGCTTCTCCTCAAGCTTCTGGATCTCCTCGTCCTTCGGAAACCCGTCCTTCACGATCCGGACCAGCGCCGGCCGCGCGGGGTCGAAATCCTCCCGGGCCGTTTTCGGCTCCCGCGCTCCCGGAGGCAGGTAGTGAACCTCGAGTTCGTCGCAGTGAAAACAGAGCAGCAGCTCGACATGCTCCTTCTCCCGGATCCAGAACCGGAAGCCCACCCCCGGCTCGAACGCGCACCGCTTCGCCGTGTCGAACAGATACGTCCGCTCGTCGAACAGGATGTCGGCGATCGACCGCGCAAAGTCCGCCTTCCGCCCCTCCGCCGTCGCCGTGATCGGGTATCCGCCGCACTCCTTCCCCATCGGTTCCGGGGGTTTCTCGGGGTGGACGCGGAAGCACTCCACGCGGTCCGCGCTCCAGAGAATCGACACGACGGACTCCCCGCCGAGAAACGCCTTGACGCGGTCGGACGGCAGCGGGCGCTTGTCCTCGGCGCGCAGCCCCCGGATGAGGAGGGCGGCGGCGGCCAGCGTCAGCGCTGCGGTGAGAGGGGCGCGCATGACCGGTGTCCTTTCAGAGAGGTGGGCCCGGATTGTAGCGTCACGACCAGTCGGAATCCCCGTCCATCCACCGGTTGTCGTCGTCTTCGCCGGCCCCGGTCTCCGGGCGCCGCCCCCCCGGCCGGGAGGAATCTCCGCGGACGTCCACGGGCGTCGTCAGCCACGCCGGAAGTTCCTCCAGGAACCGGCTCTGCCGCTGGATGACCCCGCCGTACGCCCCCTCCCGCGCCATGACGGGAAGGCAGAGTTCGAGATGCACACGGGCGCGCGTCGCGGCCACATAGAAGAGGCGGCGCTCCTCCTCCTCCCCGCCCTCGCCCAGCGCCCGCTGGTCCGGGAATCGCCCGTCCACGAGCCAGATCACGAAGACCGCCGCCCACTCCAGACCCTTCGCCTGGTGGACCGTGGAGAGCACGATCTTCTTCTCCGGAGTCCCGTCCCGGGCGACGTCCCCCTCCGCCCCCCCCGAGACGAGCGCGAGCTCCGAGAGAAACTCACCCGTTCCGGGAAACCGCGTCGCGTAGGACGCCAGGGTCCGCAGGTCCTGCACGCGGGCGTGCGCGTTCTCGTACGTGTCCTGCAGGTGCTGTTCGTACCCGCACGCCAGGACCGCCTCCAGCTGGCCGCATGGATTGTCCCGCTGCGACCGGACCGTCGCCAGCGCCCGCCCCAGGTCCCGGATCGCCGCGACCGATCCCTTCGGGACCCCGACGCGCCCCTCCGCCAGGTCCCCGACCGGGTCGGCCGAGGCGCACACGCCCGCCCAGACCCGGTCGGCCGTGACCTTCCCGACCCCGGGCAGCAGCCGCAGCACGCGCTTCCAGGCGAGCTCGTCCTTCGGATTCGTGTCGATCCGGAGGTACGACGTGGCGTCCTTGACATGGGCCTGCTCGAAGAACCGCATGCCGCTCCGGACTTCGAACGGGATCTTCCTCCGGGCGAGTTCCATCTGGAGTTCCATGGAGAGGAAGTGGGACCGGTAGAGCACGGCGATGTCGTCGGGGGGGAGCCCGCCGGCCGCGAGGTTCCGGATGCGCTCCGCGACGTACCGGGCCTGGTCCTCCGGTCGCGGCAGGGCGACCAGCAGCGGCCTGGGTCCCGGCGGCTGCGCACTGAACAGTTCCTTGGCGTGCTGGGCCCGGTTCCGCGCGATCGACGCGTTCGCCAGCTCGAGGATCTGGGGGGTCGAGCGGTAGTTCTGCTCGAGCTTGAAGATCTTCGCGTCGGGATAGCGCTCGTGAAACCGGAGGATGTTCGCGAAGTTCGCGCCGCGGAAGGAGTAGATCGACTGCGCGTCGTCCCCGACGACCATCAGGTTCCGGTGGCCGCCGGCGAGGAGGTCGACGAGTTCCGCCTGGAGGATGTTCGTGTCCTGGTATTCGTCCACCAGCACCCAGGCGAACCTCCGCTGGTACTCGAGCCGGATGTCCTCATTCTCCTTCAGCGCGCGCAGCCAGAGGGTCAGCAGATCGTCGAAGTCCACGATGCCGAGCGACTGCTTCCGGTGCGCATAGATCCCGGCGATCCGCTCGATCTCCCCGACCAGGTCGCCGTGGGACGGATGCCTCTGCTCCACCACGTCCGCGATCGACCGGCCCGTGTTCGCCGCCATGGAGACGATGTCGAGCAGGACCTCCCCCCGGGGAAGCCCCTTTTCCTTCTTCCCGAACACCTCCCCGCCGACGGTGCCGATGAGGTCCGCCGCGTCCCCCCGGTCGGCGATCGTGAAGCCGCGGGGAAGCCCGACGGCGTGGCCGTGGCGCCTGAGGGCGAGCAGGCCGGCATGGTGAAAGGTCCCCCCGGTGACGGTGACGGCGCCGCCGAGAAGCGCCTCGGCGCGGTGGAGCATCTCCCGGGCGGCCTTGTTGGTGAAGGTCAGGAGGAGGATCGCCTGAGCCGGCACGCCGTTTTCGACCAGCCAGGCGACCCGGTACACCAGCGTCCGGGTCTTCCCGCTCCCGGCGCCCGCGATCACCAGCATCGGGCCGCCGCCGGCCCTGGCCACGGCCAGCTGCTGCGGGTTCAGCGCGCGCTCGTAGTCGATCCGCGCGGGCGCGTCGGGGGGGCGGAGGACGGACTCCTCCCGCGGCGGATCCGGCGGGCTCACCGCGTCGCGCGCTTCGCCGCCGGCCTAGCCCTTCTTCTCATCCCCGCCCGCCGCCTTCCGCTGGGCCGCGATCTTCTTCCCGGTCGCCAGTCTCCAGCGGCGCTGAAGCCGCTTGAGCTCCTTGCGGCTCTCGCGAAGTTTCACGTCCTTGCGCCGGTCCTTGGACGCCGTCCGGATCGCGGCAACCGCTTTCTTCTGGGCGTCCATGTCCTTCTTCAGCTCGTCCACGTTCAACTTCGCCATGTCGTCGTTTCTCCAGGTTTCCTCGGGGCGCGAGACCATACCAGCGTACAGGCCGGGGTGTCAACGCCCCGCGCCCCATTGGTTGACACCCCCGGGAGCCCCCCGATACAGTTCCGCGCCCTCACGGAGGAACCATGCCGCCGCAGACTCTCGTAGACCTGACCGGAATCGACCTCGCACAGATCCAGATCCCCATCGAAGAAGTCCGGATCTACAACGCCCATCGCTTCGAAATGGAGCAGCTCGACGGGGTCATCTGGCTGGACCGGGAGACCAAGTCCGCGGTCGGCGTGAAGACGGTCCGGAACGACGAATTCTGGGTCCGCGGCCACATCCCGGGACGCCCGCTCCTGCCGGGTGTGGTCATGATCGAAAGCGCCGGCCAGCTCTGCTCGTTCGTCTACAAGGCCTGCATGGCTCCGGACCCGAAAATCTTCCTCGGCTTCGCGGGGGTCAACAACGTCAAGTTCCGCCGCCCCGTCGTCCCGGGCGAGCGCCTCATCACGATCGCCCGGCTCAAGGAGGCGCGCCGCCGCGTGGTGTTCGACACGCAGGGCCTGGTCGACGGCGGCATCGTCTACGAGGGCGAAATCATCGGCATGCCCGTCTGATTCTCCGCCGTCCGATTCCCCGGAGGCTCCCATCCGCTTTTCCAAGATGCACGGCATCGCGAACGACTATGTCGTCCTGAACGGCTTCCGGTCCGCGCCGCGGGACCCCGGCCGCCTCGCCCGCGAACTCTGCGACCGCCGGTTCGGCGTCGGCGCCGACGGGCTCCTCGTCGTGCTCCCGTCGCGGACCTCCGACTTCCGCATGCGCATGTTCAATCCTGACGGCTCCGAAGCCGAAATGTGCGGCAACGGCATCCGCTGCTTCGGGAAGTACGTCTACGACCACGGGCTGACCGGGCGGAAGCGGATTTCCGTGGAGACGCCGGGGGGCGAGAAGATCCTCGAGCTGTCCGTCCGGGGGAAGACGGTGACCTCGGTCCGGGTCGACATGGGGGAACCGGAGCTGGAGCGGCCGGGGATTCCGATGAAGGGAACGGGGCGCGCGGTGGACGAGGTGCTCAAGGTCGGCGGGGAGACGTACCGGTTCACGAGCGTGTCGATGGGAAACCCGCACTGCGTGATCTTCGTGAAGGACGTGGCGGCCTTTCCGGTCACGGAGGTGGGGCCGAAGATCGAGACGCACCCGTGGTGGCCGCGCCGGGTGAACGTCGAGTTCGTCGAGGTGACCTCCCGTCGCGAGGTGCGCCAGCGGACCTGGGAGCGCGGCGCGGGCGAGACCTGGGGCTGCGGCACCGGCGCCGCCGCGGTCTGCGTCGCCGGCGTCCTGACCGGGAGGACCGAGAGGAAGATCCTGAACCACCTGCTCGGCGGGGACCTGACGCTCGAGTGGGCGGCCGACAACCATGTCTTCAAGACGGGGCCGGCGGTCGAGGTCTTCCGGGGCGAGGTCGGCTGAGTCCGGCCGCGCCGGGGATTTCAGCCGACGAGTTTCTTCGACAGCCATCCGCCCTTCTGCGCCCCCGTCAGGTCCTTCAGCATTTCGACCCCCTTCTTCCCGGCCACCCGGCCGTTCGAGATGTCGCGCATGACGACGCGGGCCCGATGGGCGCGCCAGATCGAGGCGAACGAGTCGAGGACGAGTTCCAGGGGGCCTGCGATCAGGCGCAGGACGCGTTTCCGCGGCCCCTCGGCCTTCGCGGCCTCCACGGCGGCCCCCTCGGCCGGGGCCTCCGGTTCCGCGGCGGAGGCCAGGAGGTCGTTGATGACCCGGCGCGTCCCGTAGTCGACGCTGGGGTTCTCGTCCAGGAACGCCTGCGCCTTCCGGCGGATCAGATCGCGTTCGAAGTCTTCCTGCTTCCCGCATTCCCGGATGAACGCCAGTCCCTTCTCCTGCACCAGCGCGTCCCGGCTGCAGACGCGCTCGACGGCGCGGAGGAGGTCTCCCTGGCGGACCCAGCGTTCGGCGAAGTCGAGCCCCGTGCCCTTGATGTTCTGGATCCCGAGCACGTGGACGCGCGCGTTGGGCGGGCACTGCGATCCGACCAGGCGGATCAGGTCCGGGCCCTTGATGTAGTAGTTCTCGACCGCCTGGACCGAGGAGAGGAACCACTGGCGGTACCAGGTCCGGTGGGAGTCCAGCCACGCCGCCAGCCCGGCGTCGCCGTCGGCGATCGCGGCTTCGAGGGCGCCGGCATGCGCGAGCACCGCGATGTAGCCCGTCACCGCGTCGCGCACCGCCCGCTCCTGCTCCTCCGTCGCGACCTGCCCGGCGGGAAGATGCGTCAGGACGAGCCCGACCATCGCCTCCAGGTCCGGCGCGGCGGCCTCGATCGATGCCGCCAGCGCCTCCGGGTCCGCCTGCAGGATGTCCGCGCCCCGCCCGGCCAGCTCCCCGGGCGTCCGGCAGAGGAAGCGGAGCGCGGCCGTGTCCCGCCGCAGCACGCTCCGCAGGAATCCGGCCCGGTCTTCCGCCTTCGCCGGCAGGACCAGGCGGGACAGACGCGCGTCCAGCGCCTCCTCGATGTACCCGCTCAGGCCGTTCAGGTTCGAGCCGATCAGGAAAATCCTGTGTGCGGCGAGGTCGTCGACCAGGATCGACGCGAAGACCTTGGACCGCGGCACGCGGTCCGCGCGGTTGTTCACGACCAGGACCGTCCACTCCCGCCGGTCCCCCTCCAGGTCGTCGAGCTTGAGGCGCCGCCAGTTGTTCATCGTCCCGGCCCGCTCGTTGGCCGAGCACCCGTTGGAGAATCGCAGGCGCCGGCCGCCGGCGACATGGATCTCCGGGTAGGTCTTGAGCACCCCGAGGTCGGGAACGACATGATCGGCGATTTCCTTGATCATGAAACCGTCCTGGAGCCCGAGGAGCATCCCCAGCTCGAAGGTGAGCGCGAGGTTCTTCGGGTGCACCGTGTACGGGAAACGCGCGAGCACGTCCGGAGTCATCAGGTCCGCCATGTCGGTGTCCGGCTCGATCAGGCGCGCCCCGCGCCGGCGCGCGAATTCGCGGAGGACGGGCTGGAAGTGCTGCTCGGTCTGGATCACCGTCGCGCCGAGGCCGACGAAGTTGGCGATCGCCTCGGAGACGTCGTGACCGGAAGGGCCCTGGATGTCCTCATGGTCCGGGTAGGTGTTGGTGATCGTGGAGATGTCGTCGGTCATCCAGGACTGCTGGAGGATGCGCACGTAGTCCGCCTGCAGCGCCATGCACTCCCAGAGCATGACGTCGGCCTGCATGTTCTCGGCGATCTCCAGGACGCTGCACTGTTCCCAGATCGTCGCCTTGTCGTGCGGGCGGAACAGGTAGTACTCCCGCGACTCCTCGTAGTCGTACGCCGTGACGAACATCGCCTCGCACCCCGTGGACTTGGAAAGCATCCGGTAGCCGAGCGCGTTGAACAGCGCCGCCTTCTTGCGCTCGCTTCCCGACTTTCCCCGCGTTCCCCACCCGCCGACGACGAGCGGGATCGCGCGGCGGGCGCGGCGGGCCCGCCACTGGCGCCAGCAGCCGACGAAGACGAGGAACATCGTGACGCCGGCGACGAGGGCGAGAAGCTGGGGCAGGGTGTTTCCGCCCGGGCTGAACCACAGCTCGCCCCAGATCCGCCAGTTTTCGAGGAACCGGTCCCAGGTGTTCATGACGCGGGCGCCTCCTCCGGTGCCGCCGCCGGCTCCGCTCCCGCGAAGTAGGGCGCCGCCCAGGAGTGCTCCGGGGGCGCGTGGGGCTGGAACGCGACCGCGAATCCCAGCCGCCTCATTTCCTGGATGTAGGCGTTCGGAGGAATCTCGGCATTCCCGAACCGCGACTGCTCCCGCAGCGCCGCGAGAGACGCGTACGTCTTCGCGAACGCCCAGCGCAGCCTCCACCGCGCGCGGCGGTCCTGCGGGGGATCGATCCGCACGACCCCCTCGCTCGAAAAGACCTTCACGCTTCCGAACTCCAGCGCGTCCAGGAAATCGTCGGGCAGGGGGAGGAAGCGCCGCCACCCGCCCTCCGCGGGCATCTGCACCGGCTCCCCCGGGACCTTGGTCGGCGACTCCTCGCCGAGCCCGAGCGGGTGGGCGCGGATCGTTCCCTCGTACCGGCGCGCCACGACGTGAGAGTGGGCCTGCCGTTTGTCCGGCGCCGGATTCAGCGTCTCGTGGATCCACCGCCAGAGCCGCCACCGTTTCTGGTGCCCGACCGTCACGCGCCAGCCCCCGCCGGCGCCCCGGGGGAGGGCGTAGAGCCCGTAGGTCCTCCTCGAGAGCCAGGCCAGGAGCCGGCCGAGGACCTCTTCCTCCTCGGCGGAACCCGCCGCCTGGATGTCGACCTGTCCTTCCCGGTTCTGTTCCACGAGGAGGGGCATCACGGTCTCGCGGAAGCTGGCGAAGCCGGGGAGGGACGCGACGCGGACGCGTTCGAGCAGGTCCTCGCAGGCGCTCCGGATCGTCGGGCTCCACTCCTTCTGGACGCCCTTCGCGACCAGCTCGAGCGCGAACTGTTCCGCGACGGCGCCGTCGAACTGGCCGACGGAGATGAGCTGCTCGAGCGCGTCTCCGGCATGGCGGATGGCGACGCGGAGGGGCATGGGGTCTTCTTCGCGTTCGAACAGGAGGCGCCACTCCTGGAATGCGATTTCCGCGCCGTGGGGCTGGAGGGCCCAGCGCCCGAGGGTGAGCGAGATGGCGGCGCGGACCTCCGGGACCGGGTCCCACTCCTCCCTCATGAGGACGTACTCCCGCAGGAGCGGCCAGGAGCGGTCGGCGTCGCGGGCGCCGAGGGCGAGGATGGCGCCCTGCCGGACATACGGGGACGGATCCGGGCCGGCCAGGACGGCCTGCACCAGGTCGAGGGAGGACACCTCGTCGAGGGCGTCGTTCCCGCGCTCGATGAGGAAGCGCCGCACGAAGATATCGTCGGGGATGCGGGGATCGGGGTTGCGCAGGCGTTGCCGCGCGAGCCGCAGGGCGTCGACGGGGGAGGCGAGCAGCCAGGCCTGAAGCGCCGAGCACTGCACCCAGGTGTCGGCCCAGGGATTCTGCGCCCGCACGGCCAGCGCGTGGAGCGCGGCGGGGTCGATCACGATTCCCTGCTTCGGGTTGCGGTTCGCGCGGAGAATCGACACCAGGGCGTCGATCCACTCGCGCTCGAGGTGGACCGGCAGCCGCAGCTGCATCGCCCTGTGGAACGACTCCAGGAACCCGGTCTTCTCCATCACGTCGGCCGGCGTGCGGCCCCGGTCGGGACCGCAGCGGGAGAGCGCGCGGGACGAGAGGAAGACGAGGGTCTGCTGGAAACGCCGGGCGGAGCGCTGGGCGCGGCGAGCGAGCTCGAGGATGGCCTCCCAGTCCATGAACCGCCCGAAGGCGGCGCGGTCCCCGCGCAGCTGCTCGGGGGTCCGGCGGAGGAACTGAAGCGTGTCGAGGTAGAGCGACTCGCGCTCGGCGGAGGTGGAGGCATACCGGAGCGCGGCCTCCTGGACCCCCAGGTGCGTGTCGATCTCCTGGATCCGGTTCTCCGCCCGCTCGATGCAGCGGACCGCCCCGCCGATCATCGCGAGGTACGGATCCCGCTTGAGCATCGGGTCGAGCCCCGGAAACACGGTGCGGACGGCCCCGACGGCGCGGGTCAGGTGGCGCGACATGAGCCGGCGCATCAGCGGCGGGACCGGGCGGAGGACGTCGTCGATCACGCCGTCCAGCGCCCGTCCGCTGACCTCGCGGGTGTCCGGCGCCCTCTCAAAGGACCGCGTTACTGTCGCCACGGAAACCTCGCTTCCTGATACCGCTCGAACCGCTGCAGTTCCGGGTCGATGTGTTCGTGTCGCGTGCCGTCGCGGCCGCCGAACCGGAAGGTGAGGGAGGCGCGCACCTCGCGTTCGTGGTCGTCGAAATCGTAGGAGAAGCCGGCGCCGGCGGACATCCAGGTGCCGCGTCCGAGCCAGGTTTCCCATGCGACGTCGAGGGCGGCGATGCGGGAGGACGTCCGCCGGGAACGGTGGTCGTCGTCGATGCGAAGGACGCGCACGACGGAGAACTCGGCGAAGAGATCCTCGTGGTGGGCCTGGACGTCGACGCCGTAGGTCCAGCGGTCGGGATCCCACGGGAGGAGGGAGCGGTTGGAGCGGGTGCCGGCGCGCATGTCGATGCGGACATTCTGCCACGGGATGGCGCGCAGGCGGATGTCGGCGGCAAGCCAGCGATCGTGGTCGTCGCGATAGTCGTTGTGGATGAGCGGGTGCGGCTCGATTGAGGCGGCGCGCCGGTCGCCCAGGGAGGACCACCAGGAGTTCATCGAGGCCGCGACGAACAGGATCCACTGTTCGTCGAGGACCTGGCGCCATCGCAGGCGAGCATCGGTCTCGTAGGAGTAGCCGGTGTAGCCGTGGAGATTCTCCACCCACCCCTGGACGATCACCCGCGCGCTGAGGTCGGGGCGCGTGCTGAACGTGTAGTTGGCGCGGATCTCGGCCCCGAGCAGAACCGGGTAGGTCGCGGCCTTCCGGGCCTCGAGGCTGAAGCGGGCGTAGAAGGGCGCCTCGAACGGCTTCCAGTGGAGGCGCGCACCGGAACGGATCTCGTCCACGTCGGCGTTGTCGCCGTCGCGGAATTCGCCCGCGTGCCGGAGGGCGCCCGCGACATTGAGTTCCAGGATGCCGGGGTACTCCACCAGCCGCCACTGCTCCCGCTCCCCTTCGCGCGGCCCCGGGATCCGGTCCGGTGCGGGCGGCGCGACGGCCTCGGCGGCCATATCGCCGCGGGGAACGGGGGGCGACACCGCCCGCGCGAGGGCCGCGCCGTCCACCGTGCGGACCGCCAGGCGCACGAACGAGTCGCCGGGAATCTCGAACTCCGCTTCCCCCGCCCCCGCCCGGGCGACGCCGGACAGGAAGGTCCGCGAGATGG
>JABWAY010000196.1 GCA_013360825.1 Candidatus Brocadiia bacterium
GACGGCCAGCGCCACCGCCGCGGCGGCCGCGGACTCCGATCCCGCCGCATCCCCGGCGGCGAGACGCGCCTCGGCAAGGACGACCAGTGATCGCCCCTCGCTGCCGCCCCCCTTCCTCCATTGCAGGGACCGCTCTGCAAGGCGCACCGCCTCCGTGTGTTCCCCACGCCGGGAGCGCAGGCGGGAAAGAAGGTCCGCCAGAAACGAGGCTATCGCGGTTTCCGGCCGGCGTTCGGCCTCGATCCGCCCTTCCTCGGCCAGCTGAAGCGCACCCGCGTTGTCCCCCGTCTCCAGTTTCGCCCACGCGAGGTTGTACGCGACATCCGCAAGCGCCCGGGGGAGCTTCTCCCGCACAAGCCGCTCCGCCTCCAGGAGGGGCGCGAACGCCTCTTGCGGCTCCGCGCGCTGCAGGCGGATGTGTCCGAGGTTGATCAATGCGAACACAAGCGTGCGCACGGCGCCCATCGAGCGCCGCAGCGCGACCGCCTCCGTAACGGCCTCGAGCGACTCCCCCAGCCGTCCCAGTCGCGCCTGCAGGAATGCGGCGTTGAGCAGCGCCCGGGCGAGGGGCTCGGGGGTCCGCGCCTCCCGGGCGATGGACACCGCTTCGCGCGCGCAGGCAAGTCCCTCCTCGAAGCGTCCCATGTCGGAGAGGCAGGCGGCCTGCGAATTCAGCGAGAGCGCGATGCCGGACCGGTCGCCGATTTCCCTGCGCAGTTCCAGCCCTTCCTGCATGGCGGCCAGTGCCTCCTCGAACCTTCCCGCGATACGCAGGTGGACGCAGCGGTTGTGGAGCGCCCCGGCGGACTGTTCGCGGCTGCCCGCGCGGCGGGCGAGGAGGAGGGCGCGCTCGTTCAGGTGGATCCCCTCTTCCGTCCGGCCCTGCCCCCAGCTGAGGACCGAAGCGAGGTTGTGCAGGGCGGACCGTGACAGGTCGAGTTCGGGTCCCTCCGGGAGTCGGCCGCTGTCCGCCTCCGCCAGCCCCTCGCGCACCCGGTCTTCGGCCTCCGCCGTCCGTCCCATCGCCTCGAGGGCGCGAGCCTCGGCGCGGAGGCAGCGGACTCGGTCCCCGGCGTCCCGGGCGAGCGCGCGGGCGCGGGAGGCCTCGGCGAGCGCCTCCGGGATCCGGCCCGCCTCGAAACAGGCCGAGCTTCTGGCCAGGGAGATCTTCATGCCGTCGAGCCCCTCCAGCCCGTCTCCCGCCTGCCGGAGCCGATCGAGAGCCTCTCCCGCGCGCCCCAGACGGATCAGGGCCTCGGCCTCGGCGGCCACCGCGCGCGGTCCGAATCCGAGGCGGACGGCCTCTTTCGCGGCCCGAAGCGACTGCTCGATCGTGGACACGCGTTCGGTGCGGGCGTGGACGCGCATCCAGAGTTCGGCCGCAGCGGGCGGGTTTCCTCCGGCCTCGGCATGCTGCGCCGCGAGCGTGAGGAGGTCGATCCGCCCGGACCGCGACGGGCCGGACAGATCCGCGGCGATGCTCGCGTGAAGCCGGGCGCGGTCCTTGCGGGGCAGGAGGGAGACGAGCGCGTCCCGGATCAGGGCATGCCGGAAACCGAACTCCCTGTCTTCCGGCAGGAGCGACCCTTCGTGCATCGCGACCAGCGCGCGGGACCGGGCCTCTCCGAGATCCCCGTCGACGCCGCGGCCGAGCAGGCGTCCCAGGAGGCCGGACCAGAAGGCGGTGCCGATGACCCCCGCGGCCTTCAGCGTCTCCTTCGCCGGCGCGGACAACTGGTCGGCCTGGGCGACGAGCAGGTCCTGAAGGGCGTGAGGAACGCCCGTGCTCTCCGTGGCGAGCGCGAGCGGGGCGCCGTGGACCAGCCGGCGGTCGCGCAGGTACCGGCAGAGTTCCTCGATGTAGAGCGGGTTTCCGCCGGCACGCGCAGCGAGGAACGCGGCCAGGGCGTCCCCGATCGGTGCGCCGAGGACGGCCGAGGCCACCTCCCGCGCCACCTCCCGGGACAGGTCGTCCAGCTCGACCACGTCACCGCCGAACGACGGCGCTTCCGGCCGCGCCGCCCCTGCGAACAGCACGGGGACGCCGGCGAGGATCTCGACCAGGTCCGACAGGAGTTCCCGGGAGCCGGTGTCCGCCCACTGCAGATCCTCCAGGCAGAGGAGCGCCGGCTTTCCCGCGGCGCGGGCCCGGATCCAGCGCGACCAGGCATGGGCCGTTTCGGCGCGGAGGCGAAGCGGATCCATTTCCCGCACGGCGGCGTCCGGGGCCGCCCGGCCGAGCGAGAGGGCGACAAGATCGGCCCAGGTCCGCCGCTCGACGTCGGTTGCGCCGGCGGTCCGCAGATCTTCCGCCACCGCGCGGGCGACCCCCTCGGACCCGCCCCCCATGCCCCCCAGGGCGGCGTCCCCCACGAGGCCGCTGAAGACGTCGCGCGGAAGGGCGGCCGTTTCCACGGCCCGTCCGGTCTCGACCCAGGTGCCGGGGTGACGGATCCGGGCCAGCCGGCGGAATTCCGCGAGCATCCGCGACTTTCCCGCACCCGGTGCGCCCCGGACGACGACCAGCCCGCCCGCGCCGCCCTCGAATCGCGCGACCAGGCCTCCCAGGACATCCTCACGGCCGAGGAACGGCGTGACCCCGGCGGCCGCGCGGCTGCGCCGGGTGACGCCGACCGGCAGGACCTCGATCTCCCAGGCTTCGACCGCCTCGCTGCGGCCCTTCAGCTGGAGCGCACCGCGGCATCGTCCCTCGAATCCCTCCCCCGCGGCCTCCCAGGCGGATGCGGACGCGAGGATCACCCCCGGCTCCGCGGCGGCCTGGAGGCGCTGGGCGACGTTGACCGCGTCGCCGATCGCGGTCGCGCGGTCGCCCCCGACCGCGCTCCAGAAAACCTCCCCCCGGTTGAGCCCCGCCCGGAGGTCCCTTCCCGCCGCCCGCGCCACGCCGCGCATCGCCAGGGCGGCCCGGAGTCCGCGCGCGGTGTCGTCCCCGCGGGCAATCGGCGCGCCGAACACAGCCATGACGACATCCCCGATGAACTTGTCCACCATTCCCCCGTGTCGCTCGACACAGACGCGGAGGGACGTCAGCAGGGTGTCGTCGGGAGCGGGCCCGAGAACCTGCGCGAACGCCACGGCGACGGTGCGGCGTTCGGAAGGTTGGGTGGGCACGGACGAATTGTACGGAAGAAGCGGCGCGGGGACGGCGGCCTGCTATCCGTCCGCGAACGGCGCGGGCACGGCACTCACCTCGCAGGCGGTGTCGGCCGCCAGGAGGCGCTCGACGTCCGGGCGCTCGAGAAGCGGCCCGTTCGATCCGCCGTCGAGTATCGCAGCCGCCTCGTTCAATTCGCGGAGCAGTTCCCCGACGTGCGCCGCGCGGTCTCCCCCCTCCCGGGAGGGGAGGGACGTGATCTCCGGGCTCAGGCAGCCGATCGCCCGGATCCGGCCGGTCCCGTCCCGCACGGGGAACTTCGCGCTGAGGAAGACGTGCCCATGCCCCGGCCCCCGCATCGCGTTGACGTAGAGGTAGGGGCGCCCGGTGCGGAGGACCGCCTGGTCGGAGCCGCGGATCTCCTCGGACAGCGTCCCGCGTTCGAAGATCTTCGAGTCCCGTTCGCCCTCGACCGCGCGGGCGGGACGGCCGAGGAGAGCCGCGCCGGCGTCGTTCATGAACAGATAGCGCCCCGCGGTGTCCTTCACAAACGCGGAGTGGATCGAGTCGGCATAGCGCCGCCCCATCGCGTCCACGATCGACCGCACGCAGGATGCCCCCGCGGCCGCCTCCTCGCAGAGTTCACGCAGCCGCGCGAAGGACACCGGTTTCTCGAGCAGGAGCTCCGCCGGCGAGTTCTCCCCGTGCCCGCGAACGAGGGCGTCCGGACTCCCCGACATGAGGACGCGGAACGCCCCCGGGCAGGCGCGGCGCACCGCGTCGAGCACCTCCAGGCCGTCCGCGCCCGGCATCTGCAGGTCGGAAATCACGAGGTCGAAGGACTTCGCGGCGAGCGCCGCAGTGGCCCCGGCGGCGTCGGCGACCTCGACGTCCGCGCCGTTCGCCCGCAGGAGCCGGCGAAAGAGGGCGAGAATCGCGGCGTCGTCATCCACGACCAGCACGGTTGCAGGCACGCTGTGACCTCCCCGGAGCGGGATCGGTCCGCTCCCGACGGACCCCAGACTACCGGAAACCCGGCCGTCCGCAAAACAACCGGGTTCCCGGCGTCCCGAGGAATGAAACCGCAGGGTCCCCGGCCGGTCGACCTCGTGTCGGAGCGGCGGATGCGGATCCGGAAGCCCGGGAACTTCCCGCGGCCCGGTGCGTCAGAACGCAGGTTCCCACCCCCGGAGGCGCCATGCCCTGCCGCCTGACCGCCATTCTGCTGCTGTGCGCCGCCGCCGCGACCCTCGCCGGCCCGCCGACCGAACAGGACGCCCGACGGTGGGTGGAGGATCTCGCCAGCGAGCAGGTCGAAGTCCGGGAAGCCGCGGACCAGCGGCTCCGTGGACTGGGGCGGGAGTGGAAGCCGTTCCTTGAAGGCCGGCTGGCGTCTTCGGAGGATCCGGAAGTCCGGGCGCGGCTGCGGCGGCTGGTCGCGGCCTTCGGAGTCCTGCGCTGGGAAACGGACGTGGAGTCGGCGCTGGCGGAGGCCCGGCGGCTGAAGCGTCCGGTGCTGGCATTCTCGACGCCGGGCGGACCCGGGGATTTTGCCTGACTGGGCGGGCACCTGATGCGAACGGTTACGTTCGCGGATCCGGACCTGATCGAGTGGATGAACGGAGCCTTCGTGCTGCTCTGGTCGGACGCGCGCCCGATCGACGAGCAGGTCGCGGAGCCCGGGGAGATCCAGCCGGTGTACACCCCCGAGGAACTCGCGGCCTACCCGGACGGCGGCGGCGGACGGAACCTCCGGACCGTCTTCGTGAGGCCCGACGGCTCGTACCTCCACGGGCTGCACGGGTGGTGGCCGGCCGCGCTGTTCCGTGAGGAGTGCGACCGCGCGCTGCGGCTCCTGGCGATCCCAGAGCCGGGCGATGCCGAGGCCCGTCAACTCGCGGACCTGGACGGACTCGACGCCGAGGCGGCGCGACTGCGCCGGGATCAGCCCGCGGAATTCCGGAAGCCGGTCGGCCAGTCACCGGTCGCGCGCCGTGCGGCCGCACTCGAACTCCTCGCCCGCGAGGCCCGAACGCTCCGCGAGGAAACGCGGGGATCCACCCTGGAAACCATGCTCGAGTCCTTCCGCGAAGAGAACAGCGGCAGGGAATTCAAGTGAGGGTAGTCCCCACCGCGCTCCGTGCGAGCGCCCGACTCGCCATCGCGTTCCTCCTCGCGGCCGCCCCGCTCTTTGCCGGGTGCGCGTCCCCTCCTCCGGCGCCCTTCGTGCTCGATGCCGCGGCGGCCGCGCGGGAGGCGCGTTCGCGGGGCGCCCCCCTGGTGGTCCTCTCGGTCGTCGGCGAGCTGGATGGCCGCCTCTGACTGGCCGCGCACGCACTGAGAGCCGGGACGCTCTCGGATCCGCGCGTGACGGACGCGCTCGACGGCTGGATCTCCGGGCGCCACAACCAGTGCCCGGGGCTGTACTGTTCGTCCACGGGCAGGGCTGCGGATCCCTACCCGCCGGAGCAGCTCGCGACGGTCCGGGAGTCGACGGGCGGCGGAAATGTCCGGTTCCTGTTCTGCGACGCCGAAGGCCGCGTCGTCCATGCGCTCACGGGCTACTGGACGCCGGAAAGCCTGATGGCCGAGATCGCGTTCGCGGCTTCGCTGATCGCGTCTCCGGCCGACGCACCCCCTCTCCGGGCCGGCCGGATCCGGGCGCTGGAATCCGACCACGCCGCCGCCGGTCCGCGGTCGGGCCGGGCGGTCGCTGCGCGCCTCCGGGCGCTGCGCGACCTGCCGGCGGGACGGCCCGTCGGAGAAGTTCTCCGCGAAATCGAGGACGACATCTACAGGAAAGGCGCGATCGGCTGAGAGTGACGGGAGCCGCGCGGGGCCCGCGCGTCAGGGGCAGGGAACGCACCGCTGCTTTTCGCGTCAACTCCCAGCCGAAACGCTAAGCTCAACCTTCGTGAGCCCCCACGATGCCGGTCACCGCTACGAACTCGGCCGCGAGCTCGGCCACGGCGGCCTCGGGCGCGTCCTCGAAGCGAGGGAGCGTGACCTCGGCCGGACGGTGGCGATCAAACTCCTGCACGACGGCCTCCCCCCCGAGCTCGAGGAGCGCTTCATCCGCGAGGCCCAGCTGACGGCGCGGCTGGAGCACCCGAACATCGTGCCGATCCACGAGTTCGCGGAAGCCGAGGGGGACGACGGCGTGCGGCGGCGGCTGCTTTCGATGAAGCGCGTCCAGGGAAGGGATCTGGGTCAGCTGCTGAAATCGGTGGCGGCCGGAAAGGAGCCGGAGTGGACGCGGCACCGGCTGCTCGGCGTTTTCGCGGACATCTGCCAGGGGATCGTCTTCGCGCATGCCCAGGGAGTGATCCACCGGGACCTGAAGCCCGCGAACGTGATGATCGGCGACTTCGGCGAGGTCCTGATCGTGGACTGGGGGCTGGCGAAGGAAACCGACCGGGGGCGGACGCCGGCGAGCGATGCGGCGACGCGCCTGGCGCGGGCGCGTGAGCGGTTTCCCGCGTCGGCGGACGAGTCGGCGACGACGGTGGATCTTCGCGACCCTGACAAGTCCGGGATCACGATGGACGGCGCGCTGGTCGGGACGCCGGCGTACATGGCTCCGGAACAGGCGGAGGGGCGGATCGCGGCGGTCGACGAACGGAGCGACGTCTACTCGCTCGGCGCGATCCTCTACGAGATCCTGACGTTTCTCCCGCCGGTCGAGGGGACCAACGTCCTGCAGATCCTGCAGCGCGCCCGGGCGGGGACGGTGACGCCTCCGGCGCAGCGGCTCCGCGCCTCGCGCCCGGAAGATCCGCCCCTCCCCCCCGAGCTCGAGGGAATCTGCCTGAGGGCGATGGCCGTGAAAAAGAAGGACCGGTATCCGGGCGCGAAGGAGCTGCTCGCGGAGATCCGGCTTTACCTCGAGGGCGTGAAAGAAACCGAGCGGAACCGGCGGCTCGCCGCCGAGGCCGTGCGCCGCGCCCGACGGCACATGGACGACCAGGGGAGGCTGCAGCGGAAGGCCGGCGCGGCCCTGAGGGCCCTCCGCCTCGACGAGCGCCGCGTGGAGCCCCGCGGCGACAAGGCCGCGCTCTGGAAGGCGCAGGACCACGCCGCGGAACTGGTCCGCCAGGAGGCCCGCGCGTTCGCGGATGCGGTCGGGGAACTGATCGGCGCGCTCAACCACGACCGCACCAACGCCGAGGGGCGCGCGCTGATGGCCGAGATCCACTGGCGGAAGTTCCTGGAGGCCGAAAAGACGGACGACCGCCAGGCGATCGAGATCCACCGCCGCGCCGTCGAGCAGTTCAACGACGGCGCCTTCGACCGGCGACTGAAGGGCGACGGAACCCTGCACGTGCGGACCGCGGCGTGGAGCTGCGACTGCCTGTTGAAGGGACGCAAGGTGAAGCCGCAGGAGTTCCGGCGGTCCGGCTACCACCTCGCCAGCGGCCGCGCCCTCGACGGGCGCCGGCACGGCGAGGGGGTCCCCGCGCTCGAGCCGGCCGCTCCTGTCCGCCTCCGATGG
>JABWAY010000197.1 GCA_013360825.1 Candidatus Brocadiia bacterium
CGTCGCCGCGGCGCCGCGCGGCGGGCCAGCCGCTCGCTGTTGCCGTCGCGGCGGGTGGAGGCGAGGAGAAAGAGGAACGTTCGGTCAGGCACGGGGCACCTCGAACAGGTGGACAAGCCGAGGGGCAGTTTACGGAATCCGGCGATTCCGTGCGGAACCGCGTTCGGGCTACCATGCCCCCATGTTCTCCCCCGAACAGCAGGCCGCGATCGACCGCCTCTGGCGCCGCAAGCTCGAACAGGACGCCACCCGGACACCTCAGGCCGAGCGCCACCGAAACCTCGAGCCCGACAGCGCGCTCCTGCTCTGCGCCCTCGCCACCGCCCTCGGCGCGAAACGGCTGATGGAAATCGGCGGCTCCTCCGGTCTCTCGACGATCGCGCTCGCCGAGGCCGCCCGCCGCACCGGGGGTCGCCTTGCCTCGATCGAGATCGAGCCGCGCCGGCAGGAAGAGGCCCGGCGCACCCTTCAGGATCTCGGCCTCGCGGCCCGCGTCGATTTCATGCTCGGGGACGCTGCGTCGCTCCTCCCCGGCGTCGGCGAGAAGGACTTCGTCCTGATCGACTGCGAGAAGGACGACTACCCCCGCTTTCTCGATGCCCTCAAGCTCCGGCCGGGGGGCGTGGTCGCCGCCGACAACATCCTCTCGCACGACCTGGCCGACTACGTCCGCCACGTCCGCTCCCGGCCCGGGGTCGAATCGGTCACGCTCCCCGTCGGCAAGGGGCTTGAGATCTCGCGCTTCCCGCGAGGACAGTGATCTCGCGAAGCCGCCCGACCGCCGGGTGGAGGCACGGAATTCCAGGAAGAGCCCTTGACATGATATGACATATCTTGCATACTTATGACATGAAACGATATGAAACAGACTTCGACGCCGCCCTCGCCTTCCTCCAGGTCAGCCGTTCCACCCTCAACCGCTGGGTTCGCGACGCCAAACTCCCCGCCCGCAAGGTCGGCGGCCAGTGGCGCTTCTCCGAAGACGACCTCGCAAAACTCCGCGACGGATCCGGCGAATCCCCCGCACTGGCCCGCGCCCGCGAAGACCTCCGCGCTTTCCTCCAGTCCCGCCGGACCAATCGAAAGGGGACCGCACCCATGAAGCCCTCCCTCAACACCGGCCCGCACGAACTCGCCGAAGCCCTGGTCTGGGATGCCTTCGACCGCAAGGCGACCGACCTTCACCTGCAGCCGCGGCGCGACGGCGTGACCGTCGCCTTCCGCATTCAGGGCGAGCTGCAGTCGATCCGGGTCATCCCCCCGGCGCTGGCGCAGGAACTCGAACTCGCCTGGAACGAGATCGGACTCCCCTTCGGCGACTCCGGCATCCGGCGGATCTTCCTGAGCCGCGACCGGGCGGAGGCCGTGAACGAAGTCTCCGTCCTGATGCAGGCCATCGATACGCTTCAGGGCCGCCGGCTCACGCTGAGGTTCATGGGAGAGGGGCGGGTCACCGACCTGGAGAAGGTCGCGCCGCGCGAGGAGGACCGCGCCGTCCTTCAGCGGTGGCTCAAGCGTCCCAACGGGATCATTCTGTTCGCCGGCCTCCCCGGCTCCGGGAAGACCACCACGCTTCTCTCCTGCCTTCAGCATCTGGCGAAGGACGCCGGGCTCGCGGTGTTCACCCTCGAATCTCCCGTCTATCTCCGCGTCGACGGCGTGGACCAGGTCGAGGTCGCGTCAGAGGACGCCCCGACGGTCACGGCCGCGATGGACCGGATCAACCGGATGGCACCGAACGCGGTCGGGCTGTGCCTCGAAACGGCCGAGACCGCCCGGGCTGCGTTGATGCTCGCAACGACCGGGCACCTCGTCCTGATGCAGATCGGGGCCGACGGCCACGAGGCCGCGGTGAAACGCCTCGAGGAACTGGCTGGCGCGCCCGTCCTCCCCTCCGTGATCGGCGTCACCTCCCAGCGCCTGAAACGCAGTCCCACCGGCGGCCTCGCCGCTGAGTACCGGTTCTGGGAGCCCGCTGCTCCGCGCCCCTGACCTCCTTTCCCTTTTCCGTTTGACCTTTTCCATTTTCCGTTTGCCGTTTTCCGTTTGCCGTTCCCGCTTTCCCTCTCCCCCTCACTATCCCTTCTCCCCCCCCCACTCCGAATGCACCGCTCCCTCTCCTTCCCTTCCTCTCCTCACGTACGTATGCGCTCCGAATGCATCCCTCTGCGCCTGCGTGAGGTTCTGCGGGAGATCCGCGGTCCGCAGCGCGTCGTACCACGCAAGCGCCGCTGACATCGCCGGCGTGGGAATCCCGGCGATCCCGGCGCGCCATCCGGCGTGCGGGAGATCCTCGAACCGCGGACCGTGGTCGAGCAGGGCCGCGCGGATGATGCACCCGCCGCGCCAGATCCGGCGGACCTCGGCGAGATCGGTTCCCCAGCCGTGTGCCGCCGCCGCGGCGGTGATGAGGCGGTACCCCTGCAGGTAAGCGGTGATCGTGGTCGCCCGCAGGGCCGCATGAACTTCCTCGACTGAGATCGGCGGCGGGTGCGGGAGCGGATGAGCGGCCGCGAGCCGGACCCGTTCGTCCTTGAACGTCGAGAGCAGCCGGGCGTCGAGCGCGGCGGCCAGCGTCGGGACCGGGACGCCGAGTTCCAGCGCGGCCTGGACCGTCCAGCGGCCGGTTCCTTTCTGTGCGGCGTGGTCGAGGACGAGGTCGACGAGCGGACGGCCGGTTTCGGGATCGCGGACGCGGAGGATGCGCGCCGTGAGGTCCATCAGGAACGAATCCAGCGGCCCCTTGTTCCAGCGCGCGAAGGTGTCGGCGCACGCGTCCGCGTCGAGGCCGCATCCGCGCCGGAGCAGGTCCCAGGCTTCCGCGATCGCCTGCATGACGCCGTACTCGATCCCGTTGTGCGCCATTTTCACGAAATGTCCCGCGCCGCCTGGGCCGAGCCAGCCGACGCACGGTCCGGCGGAGGTCTTCGCGGCCAGCGCTTCCAGCATCGGGCGCAGCGCATCGAACGCCGCGCGCGGTCCGCCGGGCATGAGGGCGGGGCCGTGGCGGGCGCCGTCCTCGCCGCCGGAGATGCCGAGGCCGACGAAGTGGACGCCGGAGGGGAGGAGGGCGTCGGCGCGGCGGCGGGTGTCCTGGAACCAGGAGTTTCCGCCGTCGAGGAGGATATCGCCGGGGGCGAGGAGGGGGCGGAGGCGGGCGATGAGCTCATCGACGGGGGCGCCGGCGGGGACCATGAGGAGGATCGGGCGGGGGCACGGGAGGAGGCGGACGAGGTCCTCCATCGTCGGCGCCGCGGCGATCCCCGGGTGCTGCGCCGCGAGGGCGACGGCGCGCTCCGTGGTCCGGTTCCAGACGACGGTGGCGATCTTCTCGTCCGCGGCGTGGAGGGCGAGGTTCGAGCCCATGACGCCGAGCCCGGCGATCCCGAGGTTCATGCGACCTCCGACGCCGCCGCGGCGGCGCGATCGACGAACCAGGTGCCGCGAAGCGCGAGCTGCGCGGGGAGGAGGACCGGGTCGGGGGGATCGTGGAGGACGCGCCGGAGCATCGGGCCCTTGCGCGCGCCGCTGACCAGGACCGCGATCCGTTTCGCCTCCGCGATCACGACGGGTGTGATCGTCGTGCGGTCGCCGGCGCGGACGACGCGGCGGACGGTTTCCCCGAGCGCCGGCGACCCGGGAAAGAGCGACGCGGTGTGTCCGTCCTCCCCCATGCCGAGCAGGAGCAGGTCCGGAACCGGGAGGTCTTCACCGAGCTCCCGGACCCGTGCGCGCGCGTCGAACGCCCCGCGGATCGCCCGGAGATTGCTCCCGTCCGCGCGCTCATCCCCCGGGTATATCGCCACCTCGTCCCACGGAAGGCGGAGCGCCCGGTAGAGCGGGAGCGGCGTCGTCCCGCCCGCGACCACCAGCACCCGCGGCGCCGCGCGCTCGACCCACCCCGCGGCCTCCTCGATCGTCCCGACGATCACCACCTCCGGGGTCACAGCGCCCCTCCCTTCAACATCGCGGCCGCCGCCGCGGGCCCCCGGCCCCCCCGCGCGTACGGATGCACCGGAATCCCCGCCCCGATCGCCGGCGCCAGCACCTCCCACGCCCGCTCCACGTCGTCGTTCCGCGCGAACAGCGTCGCGTCCCCGCGCAGCACGTCCAGCAGCAGCCGCTCGTACGCGTCCGTCGGCTTCCGGTCGAACGCCTCCGCATACCGGAAATCCATCAGCACACTCCCCGCCGCCAGATCCTCCCCCGGCGTCTTGCACGCAAACCGCAGCGCAATCCCCTCGTCCGGCTGGATCCGGATCCGCAGCACGTTCGGGTCGATCCGGTCGCAGATCTCCCCGCGCCCGAACAGACAGAGCGGAATCGACCGGAAATGCACCGCCACCTCCGTCACCCGCCGCGCGAGACACTTCCCCGTCCGCACCACAAACGGCACCCCCTGCCAGCGCCAGTTGTCGATCTGGAAGCGCATCGCGGCGAACGTCGGCGTCTTCGATCGACGCGAGACTCCCGGCTCCGAGCGGTACCCGCGGTACTGCCCGAGCACGACGTCGTCCGGCTCGACGGGACGGAGCGACCGGAGAACCTGGACCTTCTCGTCCCGCACATCGTCCGCGGCGAACGAAACCGGCGGCTCCATCGCGACCAGCGACAGCACCTGCAGCAGGTGATTCTGCACCATGTCGCGGACCACCCCCGTTTGCTCGTAGAACCCCCCGCGCCCCTCGATCCCGATCGCCTCCGCCGCCTCGATCTCGACCCGCTCGATATGGTGGCGGTTCCAGACGGGTTCGAAGATGGCGTTGCCGAAGCGGAAGACGAGGATGTTCTGGACGGTTTCTTTCCCGAGGTAGTGGTCGATGCGGAAGATCTGCCGCTCGTCCATCGCGTCGAGGAGCGTCCGGTTGAGTTCGCGGGCGGAGTCGAGGTCGCGCCCAAACGGTTTTTCCACGACGACGCGCGCCCAGGCGCCGGACGGGTCGAGCAGTTTCGCGTCGGCGAGCCGGCGGACGACCGCCGGCGTTTCGGACGGGGGAACGGCCAGGTAGAAGACCCGGTTCCGGTTCTTCAGACGCCTCCCGAGTTCCGCGTACCCCTCAGCGTCGTCGAACGTCCCCCGGATCGCCCCCGCCCCGCGCGGGAACAGCCTCAGGTCGGTCGCGCGCCGGCTGAACGCGAGGACGCGCGTCCCTTTCGGGAGAAGCTTCTGCCGATGCAGGCTGCGCAGCGCCGGCCCCAGCTTCCGGCGCGCCAGGTCCCCGGTCGACCCGAAAATCACGATCGTCGCCGGCTCCGCTTTCCGCTCCCGCAGAATCGGGAGGCCGGGGCCGCCCTCCGCCGAAATCCGGACAGGCGCTCCGCGGCGGCCGCTCACCGCTTTCTCACCGCCATCAGGACGACATACCCTCCCGCCAGGTCCGTCGCCGCATTCGCGCGGAACAGCACCTGCCCGGCGCCTCCGACCTCGAACGCGTTCCCCGCGCAGATCTCGCCGACCTTGTTTTCCGCCCCCTCGAGGCACAGGATCAACGCGCCGAACGGAGACTCCCGCGTGAACGACTCCGCCCGGGCCGTCGCCAGCCCCGCAGGTTCGACCACGCCGTCGCCTTTCCCCGCCGTCCCCATGCGGCCCAGGCCGATCGCGAACACCGTGTCTCCCTCGGCCATCCGAACCCCGCTTCCCTGCCACGCCGCATCGCCGGTCAGCACGACCGTCCGGAGCGGCGTCCAGCGCTCGGCCGTCTCGGTGGCGGTTCGAAGCGCGAGCCTGGCCTCGCCGAACGCGCGCAGGCATTCCGCGGGGAGGGGGAGGGCCCGCCCCGGGTTCTCCACGCGGGCCCGGATCCGCGCCTCCGCATCGGCCACCAGCGCCCCCAGTTCGCGGCGGACGCGGAGTTCCTCCTCCCGCAGCCCGGGGACCGCCCCGGCGAGCAGGAGGACCGTGGGATCGTCGGCCCCCCGGATCGCCGCCCCGAGTTGAGTCCGCATCAGCTCGACCAGCTCATCGTCCGCCTGCCCGCCGCCCACCTGCGCCCCCAGCGCATCGATCCACGCCGACAGCCGCCCATCAGCCGCGGGCCCCCCGCGAATCGCGCGGGCGACCGCGTCGGAGTCCTGGCACGCCTGCCTCATCCGTTGCTCCAGCAGCTGCATCGCCTCGCGCTGCGCCGCGGCGTCCGCCACGGCGGTCTCCGGGTTCGCGGGGGAGTCGGGGATCGCGTCGAATTTCCTGAGACGAAGCGTCACCATGGTGCTGAGGGAACGGAACTTGTACTTCACCGTTCCGACCCCGGGCGCGAGCCAGCTCCAGGTCTCGACTTCTTCCCAGTCCCGCCGCGAGAGCTTCGAGGCGATCTTGAGATGGACGCGGACGCAGGCGTAGTCGCCCGCCGGGACGCGGATCGTTTCCTCCGCCTCGATCGCCCCGCTCAGCTTGATCTTCGTCCCCGCGAGGATCCGCTCCGCGTCCCACGTGGTCCCCGGCGTGGCCGGGAGCTTCAGGGCGGGAAAGGGCGTCGAGAGGACGTGGTCGTTTTCCGCGACAAGCGTGATCGCCCCTTCCTCCCGTCTCAGGGTCTGGCGGATGAAGAGGCAGGGGGCCTCGCTGGACGACGACAGGAAGAAGGCCGGTCTGCCGTCAGCGGCGGTGCACGACGTCATCCGGAATTCGACCTCCGGTTCGCCGCCCCCCTCCTCCGCCCAGTCCGCCTCGTACGTCCATCTCAGGCCGTCCGCGAGGGGGTAGGTCTCCTGTCCTGCCTGGGCCCGGGCGCACCCGGCGGTCAGCGCGAGCAGCAGGAGTGTTCTCATCGGTCGGATCTCCGTTTCGGGACCGCCGCAGCGTATCACGCACGGCCCGCAGCGGGGGCGGGATCCTGACGCGACGGAGGGCTACTTCGCGGGCTCCCCGTCCGGGGCGGGCGCTTCCTGGATTTCCCCCTCCAGCACGATGTCGCCGGACTCCCTCAGTTCGCGCCCGCGGAAATCCTCGTCCGCCTCGGCCAGCGCGGCGTCCAGCGCCAGCCCGACCTTGGACCCCGCGTAGGAGGCGTAGCGGCGGGTGAGCGTCTTCAGCACGCCGACCTGGTGCTCCACCGACGGATCCCCCGCCCCGGAGGCGGCGAGTTTCGCGATGTCGGCGTGGAGACGCGCGAGCGCGCCCTCCCGCGCCCTGGCGGCGTCCTCCTGCGTGCCGAGCGCCCAGGTCGCGGCCTTCCCGCATTCCGCCCGCAGGAGGTCGGCGGGCCACCATCCGCAGACGGCGTGCCGGACTCCGCCGTCCGGATGGCAGATCAGCATGTTGAGCATCATCTGGTCCGACCCTTCGTCGCAGAGGACGAGCTCCTCTTCCGGGAACTCGCCGTCCAGACGGACGTCGTACGCCGTCTCCCCCCCGCACGCCGCGTACAGGTCGTGCCAGAGCAGCACGAACGACTCGTTCAGGGATTTCACGAACGCCTTGTCCTGCAGGGTGACGTGGATGAATTTCCAGGCCGACGGATTCACCGGCGCGTCCGGCTCCCCCGCGGCGCAGATGACCAGGATCGGCCGGCCGCGTTTCGCCGCCTCCGCCCTGGCGATCCCGGGGTCCCGGAGCCACGCGGGGCGCACCCGCGCCAGAAGGATCCGCGACAGCC
>JABWAY010000198.1 GCA_013360825.1 Candidatus Brocadiia bacterium
GCCCGCTGGGAGCGGCTGGAAGCGGATGCGCGGGCGGCCGCGGCGCGCGGCCGGGGGTGCGCGTCGCGACTGCGCCAGGCCGAAATCCGCCTGGAGGAAACCGTGATCCGCTCGCCGATCGCCGGGCGCGTGACCGCGCGCAAGATCCACCCCGGGGAGGCCGCGTCTCCCGCCGGAATCACCACCGGAACGCGGGGAGGGGCGCTCTTCACCGTCGCCGATTTCTCCTCGCTCGAGGCGGAGGTCGACGTCAACGAGTCCCGCCTGTCCGAGCTGCGTCCCGGACATCCCGTCCGGCTGCTGGTGGACGCGGTCCCCGGAAACCGGTACCGGGGGGAGTTGCGGCAGGTTGTCCCGACCGCGGACCGCCAGAGGGCGGTCGTCCGGGTCCGCGTCCGGCTCCTCGATGCCGACGCGCGGCTGCTCCCCGACATGGCGGTGCGGGCGATGTTCCTCGAAAGCGAAGCCGCGGTCTCCGCGGAGGCGCGGGGGCCGGAGGTGCCGCGCGAAGCGGTCGTCCGGGACGGCGGGGCGGCGATCGTGTGGGTCGTGGAGCGCGGGAGAGCGTCCCGGCGGCAGGTCGAGACCGGGGGCGAAAGCGGGGGCCGGATCGCCGTGAAGTCGGGGCTGTCCCACGGCGAGCTTGTCGTCATCGGGAACACTGAGCCCCTTTCGGAGGGGCTCGCAGTCAGGGTGGAGGAGCGGTGAGCGAGACTCTGGTGACGGTCGAGGGCGTGTCGAAGACCTACTACCGGGAGAAGCAGCCGATCCCGGTCCTGGACAGGCTGTCTCTGACGATCTCGCGCGGCGACTTTCTCGCGCTGATGGGGCCGAGCGGGTCGGGGAAGACGACGCTCCTGAACCTGCTCGCCGGGATCGACAAGCCGACGGCGGGGAAGATCGTCGTCGACGGACAGGACATCAGCGGGTACTCGGAGGGGGAGCTGGCCGCCTGGCGCTCCCGGACCACCGGGTTCATCTTCCAGCTCTACAACCTGATCCCCGTCCTGACGGCGTTCGAAAACGTCGAATTGCCCCTTCTGCTCACGCGGCTGTCGCGCCGCGAGCGTACGGAGCATGTGATGCACGCCCTCGACATCGTGGCGCTCACGGACCGGGCGCACCACTACCCCCGGCAGCTGTCGGGGGGGCAGGAGCAGCGCGTCTCCATCGCGCGGGCGATCGTCGTCGATCCCCTCCTCCTGCTGGCGGACGAGCCGACGGGGGACCTGGACGCGAAATCCGCCGAGGAGATCCTGACCCTGCTGAACCGGCTGAACACGGAGTTCCAGAAAACGATCGTCATGGTGACGCACGATCCGAAGGCGGCCGGACGCGCACGCCGGACGCTTCACTTGGAAAAGGGGCAGCTCGTCACGGGGGCGGCCTGATGCTGCGGCTGATCTGGAAGAACGCCTGGCGGTCCCGCCGCCGGACGGTGCTGACCGTCCTCAGCGTCGCGATGTCGCTTTTCCTGCTCTCGACCATGATGTGCTACGTCTCCTCCGGCGAAATCGGGCTCAACCGCGCCGGCGGCTCCCTGCGCCTGGTCACGCGGCACGCGACCTCGCTGACGTTTTTCCTCCCGGAATCGTACGGAGACCGGCTCCGCGCCGTCCCCCACGTGACCCAGGTCCAGGGGTGCGTCTGGTTCGGCGGCATGGTCGAGGGGCGCGAAGACCTCTTCTCCTCCAACATCGCCTGCGACCTCGAGTCGATCGACACCATGTGGGACGAGTACCGGTTCGAACCCCGCGCCATGGAGAAGCTCCGCGGCGAGATGCGCGGCGCGCTGGTCGCGAAGCGGCTGCTGAACCGGATGCGCGAGGAAGTCGGGTGGGAAATCGGGAAGACCGTCACCCTGACCTCCCCGATCTTCAAGATGCCGCTGGAGTTCGTCCTGCTCGGAACGATCGAGGGGCCCGACGAGAGCATCCTGCTCTTCCGCCGCGACTACCTCGAGAAGGCCCGCGGACAGCCGGGGGAGGTCGGATACTACTGGGTCAGGGTGGACAGCGCCGAGCACCTGTCCCCGGTCAGCGAGGCGATCGACCGGATGTTCTCGAACTCCGAGTTCGAGACGAAGACCGAGACGGAGAAGGCGTTCCTCGCGGGGTTCATGTCCATGATGGGGAACGTGAACCAGCTCGTGATGAACATCGGCTTCGCCGTCGTACTCACCATTCTCATGGTCGCCGCGAACACCATGGGCATGACCGCGCGCGAACGCACGACCGAACACGCCGTCATGCGCTGCCTCGGTTTCGGCCGCGCGCGGATCGCGACGCTGTTCCTGTCGGAGAGCGTCCTGATCGCCCTCATCGGCGGCGTCCTGGGTGTCGGCGCCGCCACGGCCCTCTACCGGCCCGGGCGGTACGACCTCATGGGAATGGCCCCCGATTTCTACATGACCCCGCTCACGATCGCCATCGGCCTCGGCGTCGCCCTGACGGTCGGGTTCCTGGCCGGGGTCGTCCCCGCCGTCTCCGCCTCCCGCCGCAGCATCGTCGACGGCCTCCGGAGAGTCGACTGATGGGACTGATCCTCAAGTACAACATCCGGAACCTCTTCGTCCGGAGAATCTCCACCCTCATGACCCTGGCCGGCATCGGGATGGTCGTCGGGGTCTTCGTCGTCCTCATGGCCCTCGCCCAGGGGCTCGCCACCGTCGGCGACGTCACCGGCGATCCGCTCCAGGCGATCATCCTCCAGAGGGGGACCAACGCGGAGACGATGAGCAACGTCAGCGACGAATCGGCCGACGTCGTGGAGACGATCCCGTCGGTTCCCCGCGACGCGGATGGACTTCCGCTCGTTTCGCGGGATCTCCTGGTCGTCCTCAACCTCCCGCGCCCCGACGGCGGCCCGCCCGCCAACGTCGTCGCCCGCGGCGTCACCGACCGCGCGTTCTCGCTCCACAGGGACGTCGTCGTCGACGGGGGCCGGCGGCCGCGGGGAAGCGACATCATCGTCTCGCGCTCCCTCGCGAAACGCTTCGCCAGCATGCAGGTCGGGGACCGGCTGCGGTTCGGGCGCCGGGACTGGAACGTCGTGGCCCACTTCGACGCCGGCGGCGCGGCCTGGGAGTCGGAAATCTGGGTGGACATCAACGAGCTCGGCGTCGACTTCAAACGCGAGAATTCGAGCTCGGTGCTCTACGTCCGCCTGAACCGGCCTGAAGACCTCGCCACCATCAATGCCGACCTGGAGGCGAACAAGGATGTCGCGGAGCTGAAGGCGATGAGCCTCCAGGCGTATTTCGACGCCCAGACCGGCGGCGCCCAGGGACTCCGGTTCGTCGGCGCCTTCATCACCCTCCTCCTCTCCGTCGGCGCAGGCCTGGGGGCGATGAACACGATGTACGCGGCGATCGCCAACCGGGCCCGCGAAATCGGCACGCTCCGCGCCCTCGGCTTCTCGCGACTTCTCATCCTCGGCTCGTTCCTGTTCGAGGCCACGCTGATCGGCCTCCTGGGCGGCCTCCTCGGGGGACTCCTCGCTCTTCCCGTCAACGGCCTCCAGACCGGGACGCTCAACTGGGTGACGTTCGCCGAGACCGCCTTCCGGTTCCATGTCACGCCGGGAATGCTGGGCGCCGGCCTCCTGATCGGCGGGGCCGTGGGCGCGATCGGCGGGTTCCTGCCCGCCCTGGCGGCCGCGCGCCGGCCGATCCTCGCCGCTCTCCGGGCGTGAAGCCCCCGGGTCCGGTCAGGCGCGCTCGGGGGAGGGGGGCGGGATCGCGGGAAGGGTCCGGACCAGCACCGCGTGCGTCGGCCAGTACACGGCCAGGGTCAGCACGGCCCAGCTGACCGCGAGATGCACCGGGGCCGGCCCCAGCGCCTTCCCGACGATCGGCGCCTCCAGGACGAAATTCACGTTCCGCCCGCCCGCAATCAGCCACGAGATTCCGAACATCAGGCCGGCGATTCCCGACTGCAGCCTCCAGCCGCGGGAATCGTATCCGGTCCTGCGAAGCGCCCAGAGCAGGAGGAGGGGCCACGCCACGTGGAAGAGGGAGATGAGCCGGACCCAGAGGGGAAACCGGCTGTCGAACATGTACTCCGTCCCGCCGATCGGGTGGCGATCGATCGTCAGCCGGGCCGCGACATCGAGGAACCAGAGGATGTCGACCACGATGACGCCCACCGCCTGCGCGGAGAGGAGCCGGGCGCTCCCGAACCAGAGCCCCGCCGCCGTCAGGATCACCGCGACGTCGCAGAGCTGGAAAAAATTCCGCCATCCCCACCACATCGCGTAGGGCGGCGCCCAGACGAGCAGCCAGCCCAGGGCGATCCATCGGGCCACCGGGAAGGCCGGGCGCTTCGCGGTCATTGCTCCCGGACGCTGGGGGCGCCGGAGGGGCGCTCCGCCCGCCGCTTCAATCCTTCCAGCAGAAGGGCCGGCGTTTCCCTCCCGATCGTGACGGGGCCGTCGACGGAGGGACCGATCATGAACTCAAAATGCCCGCGGGGGATGAGGAGGCAGGCGTAGAAAACTTCCTCGCCGACCTCGCCGTCGCACTCCGCGTGGCAGAGCGTTCCGTTGGTGAACTGCAGGTACCACGACCGTTCCGGGGTCTGGATCCGCAGGACGCCCGTCTTGCGGGCCCCGTGGAGGATCCCGATCAGGTCGCCGACCGGAAGGGACTCGATTTCGCCGGCGAGTCCCTTCTCCAGGGGTTTCTGTTCGCCCTGCTTCTGGAACTTCCGGGCGCGATCATTGGCGGTATTTCGAAATCCGTAGAAGAGGACGGCGTGGGCTTTCCGGATCCGGTCGACATCCGCGGCGTCCCGGCAGGAGAGCCAGACTTCGCCGTCGGCGATCGCGGAGAGGGAGCTCACGGGGATGCCGCCGAACGGGGCCTCGTTGAGGAACTGGCCGGGCCCGATGCGGTACTCCAGCCGGCTCCCGTCCTGTCGCGATTCGACGACGTTCAGCTGTCCGTTCTCGATCCAGTACAGCGGTCCACCCGCGGGGACGCGCAGTTCATGCCCCGGCGCCAGGTAGACGCTCCGGGCGCCGCGGCGCAGCTCCGCTTCCGCTGTCTGGTGCACGCCCTGCGCGGGGGGAGCGGCGGGGCGGTCGCGCTGGTCGTTGGCCAGAATGCGCCACCGGGTCGTGGGTGAGGCCATCCGTTTCCGGGCCTCGAGGGCGGACTTCTCGATCGCGACCAGGGTCTGGAGCAGGACTTCCGGGTCGAGGGGCTGGGTGAGGTAGGCGGTGGCCCCGGCGGTCCTCGCCTGCCGTTCCGCCTCCGGCGTCGGCGGGCCGACCGCCACGAAGCCGATGTGCGTGAATCCCGGGACCGACCGGAGCTGCTTCAGAAGGTCGAGCGCGCAGACGGTCTGCTGCTCCCATTCGCAGAGGATGGCATCCACCTGGAACTCTTCCTGCCGGAGCGTCTCCAGCGCGGCGGACCCCGTCGAGGCCTCGAGCATGTTGTCGCGCGCGTGGCCGCCTTCCTCCAGCCAGCCACGGAGGCGCTTGCGGAAGGAAGCGAGCTTGTCGATCACCAGGATGCGCATGTCCCGCCTTCCCGAGGGTGCCGCCGTGGACCGGAACATGGTCGCAAAAGACAGATGACGCGGACAAGGATAACAGGGCTCAGGTCGGCTTCTGGCCGCCCGCCATGAGCTCCTTGCGCCGGATTCCCTCCATCAGGAGGAAATTCACGTCGGTGCCGATCGTCTGCGGGCCCTTCAACCCCGGCTGCGGTCCGAAGAGAAACCGCCCGCCGGCCCAGAGGACGACGCGGAAGACGACTTCGTCGCCCTGGATTCTGCCGAGTTCGGCGTGGCGGAGGGCGCCGCCGTAAATGTGCAGCACGGCCTGGTCGCCGGCGCTTTCGATTTTCAGGACACCGGTCTTCTTGGTCACGGTCATCATCTGCATCAGGTCCGGGAAGGGGAGAGACTCGAGGGTCCCGCCGATCGCCCCCGGGCTTTCGTCCTGGAGATCGATGACGACGTTGTTCCTGTGCCGCTCGACGGTGATCGTGCGGAAGTAGTGCTGGAGGATCGGCAAACGGACCATCGTCTGGGCCACGGCCTCGGCCTCCTGCCAGCCCACGATGACCTCGGACTCGGTGACGGCGCGGAGTTCCGTGATCTCCTCCCCCACGAACGCAGCTTCCCCGAAGAATCGGCCGGGGGTCGCGCGGTACTCGACCTGGGTTCCGTCCGACCGGAGCTCCCTCACGAAGACCGTTCCGCTCTCCACCCAGTAGAGCCGGCGCTTCGAGGGTCCCGCGGCGATCACGCCGCCGAGCTTGTACCGCCCGAGCTTGCCCGCCCCGCGCAGTTCGGAGGCGATCGTCGAACTCAGCTTGGTCGACTGGGGCTGGATCGAGGCCGCCGCCTGCTGGCGTTTGCGGGTCTCCTCCGTCCTGGGCTTGAGCGTCTTCTGGATGGTGGAGAGCGCCTGGAGCATCGCGACGGGGGTGATCGGTTTGACGAGGACCTCCGTGACCCCGGCGGCCTTCGCCTCGCGGATCGCCGCCGCGTCGTTTCCGACCATCGCGACGAACCCGATGCGGGAGGTCGCCGCGTTGTTTTTCAACTGGACCACGAGGTCGCCGCCGCCGACCGATTCGTCATCCCACTCGCACACGAGGACGTCCACATCGAAGTTGACCCCCCGGAGGACCTCCATCGCCTCCTCCCCTGAGGAGGCTTCCAGGATCGCGTCCTGACTCGTGCCGACATCGGCGAGCCACCCGCGCATCTTCTGCCGCCAGGCGACGAGGTTGTCCACGAGAAGCACGCGCAGCTGGGCGACCGCCGCCTTGTTGACCTGCGCGGGGGCAGAAGACCCGCGGCGCGGATTGGGACCGCCCGGAACGGGCTTGAACCCGCTTGCCATCAGCGCCCCCCGCCGGCGCCGGTCATCAGCAGCTTCATCATGTCCGTTGTCACGCTCCGCACGCCGGCGATCTCGGGCCCGACATAGAACTCGAACGATCCCCGCGCCAGTTTCATGGACTGCAGGACGACCGACTCCCCGACGTCCCCCAGGCCTTCCGCATGCACGATCTGCCCCCCGGCGAACTGCAGGAAGATGGAACCCGACGGCTCGTCGAACCGCAGCACGCCGGTCCTCCGGGCGCCGTGGAGCATCTGGAGCAGTTCCATCACCGGAAGGCTCTCCAGGGTTCCCGACAGTCCTTTTTCGACCGGAAGACCGGTCCGGGAGTAGAGGCGATCGCGCGTGGCGGAGATGTTGCGGAGGTAGTAAAAGAGCACCGGCTGGTCCGCGACGATCCTGCGGACGGCGTCCGCATCCTGGCCCGCGATCCACGAGTCGGTCTCGGCCACGGCCTCAAAGGCGGTCGTGACGCCGCCGCCGAACGCGAATTCGCCGGCAAACTCCTCCGGGCCGACCCGGTAGGCGAGCGTGGCCCCCCCCTCCCGCGTCTCACGAATCGCCAGCGACCCCCGTTCGACCCACCAGAGCCGGGTCGGCGGAAGCGTCGCGGGAAGGCGCTCCCCCGCGGCCAGCTCGGTGTGGCGGCAGTTGGC
>JABWAY010000199.1 GCA_013360825.1 Candidatus Brocadiia bacterium
CGCGCCGTGGCCTCGCTGTCGCCGGGAGCGCGGGAGGTGGCTGCTGCCGGCGCCACGGTCGGCCGTTCGTTCTGGATGCTGTTCGTGTCGCGGATGCTGGCGACGGAGGTGGCCGAGGGGCTGGCCGAGGCGCGGGCGGCGGGGTGCCTCGTCGCGAGGCCGGAATCCCTGATGCAGGCGGATGGCCAGTGGATGTTCCCGACCGCGGCGATGCGCGCGGCGGTCCTGCGGATGGAGGACGGCGCCCGTCGGGATGCGCTGAACGAATCCGCGGCGCAGCTTTACGGCCGGCTCGCGAAATTCGGCGGGCCGCATCTGGCGGAGCTCGAGCGTTTTCACCGGGCCCGGTGAGCCGGCCCGTTCGCCGCCCCGCGAACTCCCGGCGCTTCCCTCCATCATCCGGCCCGTCCGGTCCGTAGAATACGCCATCCCTCACGGAGACCCCGACCATGGGCCGGACCGCCACGCTGTTTGCCCTCCTGCTCGCCTCCACGTATGCCTGCGCCCAGGAGGATGCGTTCAATTTGGGCGTTCTGGGCGCAGAGGGGCTCCCGATCCGGAAGCCGGGGGAGGAACTCCGGCTGCCCCGCGGTTCCGTCGCGATCCGCGTGACTCACATCCTCGAAACCGGGCCGGCGCGCGACGCGGGCCTGCAGGTGGAGGACGTGATCATCGGCGTCAACGGCGCGTACCTGACAAAAAAACTCGACCCCATCTACCAGCTCGTGGACATGTTCGAGATGGTGACGTCGCGGAAGGAGCCGAAGGCCACGCTCTCGGTGATGCGGGAGGGAAAGCCGCAGGCGCTCAATCTCCGTCTGCCGGCTCTCGGCGCGCACACGGCGGGGTGCCCGGTCGGCTGCGCGCGGTGCGAGGCGATGGTCGCGGAGTCGCTCAAATTCCTCACGGAGCAGCAGGGGGCGGACGGCGGATTCCCGATCGGGATCGGCGGGCTCAACGGCCGGGTGGTGGTGACGAGCCTCGCGGGGCTCGCGTTCCTTGCGAATGGGAGCACGCCGACCGCAGGACCGTTCGCGGACAACATCGTGCGGGCGGCGGAGTTCGTGATGAAGAACTGCGGCCGGGACGAGATGGAGGCGTGGCCGGGGGCGGGAGGGGGTGAGGACGGGGGGACGCGGGGGCAACCGGGGAACGGGGGCGGCCGTGGGGGCGCGAACTGGAACCAGACGAACTGGGCCTACGGTTACGGGAGCCTGTTTCTGGCGGAGGTGGTCAAGGCGGATCCGACCCCCGAGCGGGAGCAGAGATTAACGGAGTTCATGCAGACGATCGAAAAGAACCAGGAGCCGTCCGGGGGCTGGGCGCACGGCCCCGGGGGACCGAACGCCCTCAACTATCTGGAACTGCAGATCGTCGGGAATCTGGAGCTGGCTGGCCTCGGCGCCTGCCGGAAAGCAGGACTAAAACCGTCCCAAATGGTGATCGACAAAGGAATCGCCTACGCGATCGCCACGACCGGCGGCGACGGCGGGATCGGGTACTCCGACCAGCCTGGGCAGAAAGGAATGGGAGACCCGGGCAGGACCGCCCAGGCCGCGTGGGCGATGTGCCTGCTGGATATGCAGAAGCACCCGCTGTTTCCAAAGTGCTCCTCGTTCTTCAAGCGGTCGATGGAGGACCTCCCGAACGGGCACGTAAGCCCCATCATGCACTACACTTCCGCTGCATTTGCATGCGGCTGGCTCGGGGGCGAACATTACAAGAACTTCAACGCGCTGTTCCGACTGGAAATCCTGGCGGCGCGGCGGCCGGACGGCACGTTTTCGGCCCGGCCGACCGCGGAGTCCAGGGCGATGCGGAATAACACGGACCGAACCTTAGGAGCAAGCTGGACGACGGCGAGCTATGCGATTATCCTGCAGGTCCCCCGGGGAAAGCTTCGCATTCTTATTCCTGCGAAATAGGGAATACCCGGGGCACCCCGGTTGTTAGAGTCCCCGGAGACACCAAAACATGAGACACCTCGCCGCCATCCCCGACTCGATCATCGCCCGCATCCAGAACTTCCTCCTCCAGCCTGTCCCCCCCACAGGCACCCGCTTCCGCCAGGCCTGGGAACGCGAATGCCTCAACCTGCCGGATGGCGCGACAGAAGTGCTGGTCGAGTCCCTCCGTCGGGGCACCCCCTCCGAACAGGAGAACGCCGTCGTGGCCCTCCGGTCCCGCCGCTGGGATGTCCTGGAAACCGGAGAAATCGGCGACCGCAGGTACTCGCTGCGCGCCCCCGGATCACGGGAATGGCAGCAGATCAAGCCGATGCTCCAGCTCGACTGAGTCGCGCGGGGAGCCCCGGGACCGCGCCCGCCGCCCGGGAGTTGCAGATCCGCGACTCCTCCCTGAAATTCGGCGCGTCCCTCCACCCCCCGACCGCTACCATCCCGGGATGATCCGCACCCTTCTCGCTTCCCTCCTCCTGGCGACCGCCGCCTGCGCCCAGGGCGCCGCGCCGCCCACCGCCCTGACCGCCGCGGAGATGAAGCAGGCGGAGGGGTCGATCCAGCGGTACTTCGAGGCGAAAGACGACGCCGGCCGCAGCGCCGCGCTCGACGAACTCTCGGCGATCGACCACCCTTCGAAGAACGACGTCGGCAAGCTCGCAGCGCGGGCCTTCCAGTGGTCGAAGTCGGGAATCCGCCTGACCGACAAGCTGAAGCAGACCTGCACCCATCCGGACTACAAGGGCGACTTCGAGATGCAGGTTCCGTCGGGGGCGAAGAAAGGCCAGCCCACGGGAGTCTTCATCTGCCTGCACGGCGGCGGGGCGGGGGTCGGGGACGGCGCGCAGATCAAGTCGCTGTTCGGCGCCCCGGGAATCGGGCTGATCAATGTCTGGCCGACCGTCATCAAGAAGGACGACTCGGCGTGGAACACGGAGCGCGAGGAGCGGTATGTCCTGGCGATCCTGGACGATCTCAAGCGCTCGTTCAGCGTGGACACGAACCGCGTCTACCTGGCGGGCCACTCGATGGGCGGCTACGGCACCTGGTCGATCGGGCCGCGACACGCCGATCTCTTCGCGGCCCTTTCGCCCCAGGCCGGCGGCGTCTTCGTCGGCGGGAAGGACGGCGACGGCAAGCTGATCATCTCGCAGGGGATCATCCCGAACCTGCTCAACACGCCGATCTGGTTCTACAACTCGACCGACGACCGGCAGGTCCGCCCTGACTCCTCGATCCGCGCCGCTGAACTGCTGGACGAAGCGAAGGCGAAGTACGGGCCGTTCGATTTCGTGTGGAGAAAGTACGACGACATCGGGCACGGGACGGCCAAGGAGGGACTGAGCGAGATCTGGAAGTGGATGCTCTCGAAGAAGCGGAATCCGCTTCCGAAGCGCGTCCTGTTCGAGGCGACGCGGAGCTACAAGACGGAGTATTACTGGCTGCGGTCGGGAGGCGGCGGGCTGGCGGACGTGGAGCGGGATGGGAACACGTTCACGGTGCGGAGCGGGTCCGGGCTGACGATCCTGCTGAACGAGAAAATGGTGAAGATGGACCAGCCGGTGGTGGTGAAGGACGCGGCGGGGAAGGAACTGGCCGGCGGCAAGCCGCGGCTCTCGCTGGTCACGATGCTCCGGTCGATCGGCGAGCGCCGTGATCCCGAGATGTGGTTCAGCGCGGAGATCGAGGTGAAATAGGCCGCGGCGCGCCGCCGCCGGCCCGCCGCGGAACGCCCTACGGGAATTGAAACCCTGCGCGATTCGCGGCCCACCAGTCCGACCACTCGGCCGCGCTGCTGAAATTCTGGCCTGTGAGCGTCCGCAGCGATGTCAACGTGGCGTCCCGCATGGCGACCTGGGCATCCCCCGGTTTCGGTTGTTCAGGAACCGTGAACTTCGGAAGGAGGTCGACCAGGAAGTCGATGTTCCCGGCCTCGCGGATCCTGCCGAGCGCGGCAATCCGGACGGGGGCGACCGACGGATGGGCCAGGATGCGGTCCTTCAGGACCTCGATCGACCGCGGGCTGGCCGCCGCCACCAGTTCCTTCCAGGCAAGGTCCGATCCCTCCACGCCGGGAGAGGTCTTGACCCAGGCAAGGAGCGCGGTCACGCCGTCCTCCTCGTCGATCTTGCGGAGGGCGGGGATGACGGTTTCCCGGTACTTGAGGCTCGGCTTCGACAGTCCGGCTGCGAGGGACGGGATCGTCCAACCCTCGTGATGTTGTGTGAGTTTTTCGGCGGAGACCGCGGCTCCGTCGTAGTCCCGCGCCTTGAGCAGCAGGTCGAGATCCTTCACATTCTGGCGGATCGGCACCTGGCGGGTTTCCCACGCCAGCAGAACTTCCCGCAGCACGCCTTCGATCCGCTTCGAGGAGGCGGTCGTCACCGTCGAGGACTCCAGCCGGTAGAGTTCGGCGCCCCAGGGATGGATGATGCGCACGTCGTTTACCTTTGCGACTCCCTGCCCGAGATTTTTCCAGCGCGGGACCGCGGTCCATGTGTCCGGGTCCGCAAAGAACGCCACGTCCGCGCGCCAGACCACGAATTCCCGCAGCAGGCTGCGGAGCGGCTCGATGCTCCAGCGCTCCTTCTCCATCCGCGCGCACTCCGGATCGTCCTTCGACCAGACCCAGATCAGCACAGGCCGGATCTTCGCCCGCGCGTCCTTCTCGACGGCGGCGGCGGCGGGGCCGCCCTGGGCGAGCGCGCCGAGGGCGGAGAGGAGCAGGAAGGCAGGGGTGAGCAGGCGCATCGGAGTCCCCGATCGGGTTTCTGTTCGTCTGTATTCTCCCCCGGAGAATACCCGAATTCTCGCGTGGGCGCCGCTGCCGGAATCCCGGCGCCGCGGGTCCGACCCGCCGGAAATCCGGCGCCCCCGGCCGACGAAGCGCAAGGACCCGCGGGATTCCCGTTGGCACGGAGATTGCGATTCACCTCCCATCCACTTCACAACTTCAGGAGGAGACATGCAGAAGTTCACGCTGAGCCTGCTGTGCCTGCTTGGCTCGATGCAGGCGGTGTTCGCGGGGGCGGAGGAACTTCTTGCCCGGGCCGAGGAGGCGCGGCAGAAGGCGAAGGAACGGTACGAAACTGCACGTGAGTCCGCGAATCCGAACGGCCCTCTCAAGGAGGCGCTGGAATTCCTGATCCAGGCCGAGGAGCCGATCCAGCGGGCCGTCGAGGCCGGGGAACAGGACGGGAAAGAATGGCACGAGGCGCTTCGCTCCCTCCGTGAGATGAAGAAGCTCTGCCGCGAGTCGATGACCTACGAGCGCGCCGCCGTCCCGCCGCCGCCCACCGCCCCCTCGAAGGCCGCGAACGTCCCGGCGGGGGACAAAGGCGACGCGCTGACGGACGCCGCCGCGGCGCTGAAGGACCCCGACCCGGCGAAGCTCTGCGCCGCGCTGTCCCGCGTCGCCCAGGACCCGAGCCACCGCCTCTGCACGCCGGCGATCCTCCGCCTGCGCGAAGAATCGGATCCGCAGGCGCGCGCCTGCCTGATCGGACTCCTCCAGGGCTACCCTCCCTATAAGGTCGCCGGCGGCCTCAGGGACTCCCTCCAGGCCTGCCGGCGCGCGGGATTCCTGCAGGCCTGCATTCAGCTCCTCGAGGGACGGACCGACGAGAAGTCGGTCGCCGTCCTCGCGACCATCGCCTTCACCGCGGAACTCCGGGCGGTCCGCACGGAAGGGATCGGCGCGCTGGCCCAGGCCGGCGAGGCCTCCCTGCCCGCGGCGGGAAAATACCTGCGCCATCCTGTCAAGACGATCCGGACCGACGCCATCGCCTACGTGGCCTCGGTCCGCGCGCCCGCAAGCTGGTCGCTTCTGACGGCTCTCCTCCTCCTCGGGACCGACCAGGAGTTGAAGGCCGCCGCCGGAATCGACTGTGCCGACCGCGAACGCGCCGTGCAGGCGCTGATTTCGGCCGGCGAGGACGCCTGCCCTGCGCTGCTGGCCGGGCTGGCGCAGCCCAATCTGAAAAAGTGGTCGGCGTTCTGCCTGAAGAAGATCAGCGGGAAGGACTTTCCGGAGAGCGACCGCGCGGCGTGGACCGGCTGGTGGCGGGGCCGCTCATCCGGGAGGTAGGCACCGCCGGGGGCTGCGCTGCGGCGGATGGAGCGGCCCCCGGCGCCGGTATACTGCGCGGCGTGAGGTGCGCGCGGTGCGGGGAGAGGGTGTGCGGGCGGGACGGGCTGAAGAGCCCCGGCTCCCGCCGTTGCCGGCCTGCGGGGGGGCACCGGTGAGCGCGCGGCTTCCCGACGACCTCCCGGCCGACCTCCGGAACCTGGTCGCCGTCTCAGGACTGCTCCGGTCCCTGGACTACGAGGAGGTCCTGCGCGCGGCCGTCCGGTCGGTGCTGGAGATCGTCCGGGCCGACCGGGGATTCCTGTTCCACATGACCGCCGCCGGGGCGCTGCACGTCCGGGTCGGCATGACCGCCTCCGGCGAGACCCTCCCGGCCACCGAGACGCCGGACATCTCCCGAACCGTTGTCCGCCGGGCGACCGAGGAGCGGCGGTGCATCTACCTCCCGGACGCGTCTCAGGGAGACGTGCCGGAGGCGGCCGGCAGCGTCGCGCGGCTCCGGATCGGGGCCGTCCTGAGCCTGCCGATCGTCTCCCCGCGCGACCCGGACCGCGTCATCGCCGTCGTCTACCTCGACAGCGCCGAGCCGGGACGGCCCCTCGACGCCCACAGGCTCGCCCTCCTCCAGGTCCTCGCGAACCTCGCCGGGGCGGCCCTCGACAACGCGCGACTGCACGCCGACACCGTCCGCGAGAACGACCGTCTCGCCTCGACCCTCCAGGGGCGCGGCCTCCTCGTCGGCGAGTCCGATCCCATGAAGACCCTCTTCGAGTCCGTCCGCCGCGTCGCCGGCTCCAGCGCCTCCGTCCTGATCTGCGGAGAGACCGGGACAGGAAAAGAGTCGGTCGCCCGGCTCCTCCACGATCTCTCCGACCGCCGCACCGGCCCCTACGTCGTCGTGGACTGCACCACGCTCCCCCGCGAACTCGTCGAAAGCGAACTCTTCGGCCACGAGAAGGGCGCGTTCACCGGCGCCGCCGACACCCGGGTCGGCCTCGTCGAGTCCGCTCAGGGAGGAACGCTCCTGCTGGACGAGATCACGGAACTCCCCGCCGAGGCGCAGGCCAAGCTCCTCCGCTTCCTGCAGGAGGGCGAACTGCGGCGGGTCGGGGGCCGCGAGCCACGCCGCGTGGATGTGCGCGTCGTCGCCGCGACCAATCGCGACGTCGCGGCCGAGGCCGCCGCCGGGCGCTTCCGCAACGACCTCTACTTCCGCCTCCGCGTCGTCACGCTGCGGATCCCCCCGCTCCGGGAGCGCGGCAGGGATGTCCTTCGCCTCGCCGCCGCGTTCCTCGACCGCGACGCGCGCACCGAAAACCGTCGCTTCCGCGGCTTCTCCCCGGACGCCACCGCCGCCCTCCAGGCCCATGACTGGCCCGGGAACGTCCGGGACCTCGAACACCGCATCCGGCGCGCGGTGCTCTTTGCCGCCGGGGAGGAGATCACCGCGGCGGACCTGGAGCTGGCCCCCGCCGCGGTCGGGGCTCCGCCCG
>JABWAY010000200.1 GCA_013360825.1 Candidatus Brocadiia bacterium
GGTCAGCCTGACGCTGGCGGATCCGGCCCGGTTCACGGCGCGCGCATGCCCGAACAGGCGCGCCGCGATCGGCGTGCCGTGCGCCGCGTGCCGCTGGTACAGGGCCTCCGCCTTGAGCGTGGCCATGTCCACCGACATCGGACACTCGGACTTGCACGCCTTGCACTCGAGGCAGAGGTCGAGCACATCCATCAGCGCGTCGTCGCCGAGCGCCGCCCGGGGATCCGGTGATGACAGGGCCGCGACGAGGGCGTTGGCGCGACCGCGGGTCGAGTGGCGCTCGTCCCGCGTGGCCATGTACGACGGGCACATCGTGCCGCCTGACGCGGCCGACTTCCGGCACGCGCCGACGCGCACGCAGCGATTGGCCGCCCCGCGCATGCCGTCCGCGAAGGCGAACGGGAACACGGTGGCCAGCGGGAGCGAGCGAGGGAGCGCGGGTTCGCGCAGGTGTTCGGTCATGGCCGGCGCGTCCACCTTCTTGCCGGGATTGAGCCGGTTCGACGGGTCGAACGCACGCTTGAGTTCGCGCATGGCCTCATACAGCTCATCACCAAAGAGCCGCCGGCTGAACTCGGCGCGCACGAGCCCGTCCCCGTGTTCGCTGCTGTTCATGCCGCCGAACTCGGAGACCAGCGCCGCCACCTCCCCGGCGACGGCGCGCATCCGGGCGACCTCTCCCGGCCGCCCGAGGTCCATGAACGGACGGATGTGCAGGCAGCCGGCCGAGGCGTGGCCGTAGAACCCGGCGCGGAGGCCGTGCCGCTCGAGCAGGCGCGCGAAGCGGTCGGTGTACGCCGCCAGCCGCCGCGGGTCGACCGCGGTGTCTTCCACGAAGGCGATCGACCGCTCGTTCCCCTGCCCGGCGGCGCTGAGGAGGCCGAGCCCCGCCTTGCGCAGTTCCCGGAATCGCTTCAGCTCCGAGGGCGTGGTCGCGCGAACGATGGCGTACCCGTGCCGGTGACGCTGCCAGGCCTGCTCCAGCCGGGCCGCGGCCGCGGGATCGAGGCGCATCTGTCCGGGGCCGGTCGGACGCGGGTCCGCGAGGTCGGCGCCGAGCACGAACAGGTCGTGCTGCACGGCGGCGATCTCGCGGTCGATGTCCGGAGGGAGGATCGCCGCGCGGGCGACCCCGAGGGAGGCGTTCAGCTCGTCGACCTGCCCGTAGGCGTCGATCCGTTCATCGTCCTTCGGGACGCGACCTCCTCCGATCAGGCCTGTCTCACCGGCATCGCCGGTCCGTGTGTAGATCTTCATGGGTGGGGGGCGCGGGATTGGAGGAGAGGGGGAGGGCGGGATCCGGGGACGGGTCGAGTCTACGGCGGGGGGTGCGGGCAGAGGAAGTGCTGCTTCCGGGGTTTTGACGGAATCAGGGGGGAGCGTCCGAAAACCGGACATAGCGTCCCGATTTCGGGACACAGGCCGGCTCCATGACATGATGCAAGTGCTGCAGCAGTAAAGACTTGAGAATTCCGATGTCTGGCACATCCGTTGCTATACCACTCCCCCGTCAACACGCGCCACGAACACTAACCCGGACAGCCATAGGAGGATCAGCCATGAACCGCCTCTTCACCGTCATCGCGACCGGAGCCATCCTCGGCGCCGCCGGGCTCAACGCCCAGGCCGAGAACTTCTTCAAGAAAGTCAGCCGCAAGGTCAAGGAGTCCCACGAACGCCACGTGGACATGATGGCCGACGCCCACGACCGCCACGTCCGCATCGCCCGCGACGCCCACCGGCACGAGGAACGGCGCGTCGTGATCCGTCACGGCGAATGCGGTTATGGCGAGGGACACGGCCGGTGGGAAACCATCGAAGTCCAGGAGTGCATCCCCGGCTACTACCGGACCGAGTACGTCGAGGTCCACACTCCGGGGCACTACGAGACGCGGGTGGTGGACGAGGTCGTCCCCGGATACTTCAAGCAGGTCTGGGTCGAGCCTGTCTTCCGCTATGAGACCGACTGCCACGGCCACAGGATCAAAATCCAGGTCTCCTGCGGGTACTTCAAGAAGGTCTGGATCCCGCCGACCACCTGCCGGAAGACCGTCCGGGTCTTCGTCGAAGGCGAGTGCCGGCGCGTGCCGAAGAAAGTGTGGGTCGAGGAACAGCACGTCACGAAGTGCGTCCGGGTGTGGGTGGTCTGCCGGTAGACGGCCTTCGGAAACGGAATCGTCCGGGGAAGGGCGCTCTGGCGCCCTTCCCTGTTTTTTTTGACAGGCCATGGCGTCGGGACGGCCCCGTCTCGCCTCCGCGGACGGGTCGCGCCCCGGAATCAGGCCGGGAGGCTCTTGTCCGACTCGCGGAACACCTTGAGAATCTCCTCCGCGGACTGCGCGGTGATGAGGCGTTCACGGAGGTAGTCGCTGAGCAGGAGCGACGAGATCTTTTCCAGGATGTGGAGGTGCGCGCCCTCGTCATGGGGAGGCGAGAGGATGAGGAAGACGAGGTTGACGGGTTTTCCGTCCATCGAGCCGAAGTCGATGCCGCCCGGGACGGTCCGGCCGACCGCCGCCGCCGGACGGACCAGCCCTTCGACCCGCCCGTGCGGAATGGCCACCCCCATTCCCAGCCCGGTGGAGGCGAGCGCCTCGCGTTTCATCACGGCGGCGACCGCCTTCCCGACGTCGACGTCCTTCCGGGCCGCGGCGATCCCGAGCGCGAGCCTGCGGACGACGTCCTGCTTGGGCGCGGGGACGATGTCGAGCACGACCGCCTCCTCCGCCACGATTTCGCTCAGCCGGTAGTCCTTCACCTTCTCGAACTCGTCGTTGATCGGGCCGACCAGCTCCTCCAGGATGTCCTCCAGCGTCACGATCCCCACGAGCGCGCCGTCCTTCTCGACGACGGCGAGGTGGGGCCCGCCGGGCAGGAATTTCCGGAGGAGTTCCTCCACGGGGATTCCCGGCGGGACGCGGAGGGCGGGGCGGGCGATCGCGTTCATGTCGACGGCGCCGCCCTGGCTCAGGTTGAGGAGCATGTCCTTGACGTGTACGACCCGGGACGGCCGCTCCTCGGCGAGGAGGTAGCGCGAGTGGAGCGTGTGCTCGATGGTCTCGCGGTTCTCCTTCCACGGCTTGGCGGGGTCCAGGTACGCGACCTTGGAGGCCGGGATCATGACGTCGTCCGCCGTCAGGGTGCCGAAGTCGATGACGTTCTCCATCATGAGCAGGCGGGAGAGCGTGAACATCCCCTGGTCGTGCGACGCCCCCACGATCATCTTGATCTCGGAGTGGCTGTGGACGATCCCGTGCTCCCCCCCGGCCGCGATGCCGGCGATCCTGAGAATCAGGTTGCTGGCCGAGTTGAGGAGCCACATCGCCGGGAAGAACAGGATGTGCAGGAGCCGGATCGGCGCCGCGGAGAACAGGGCCGCCCATTCGGTTTTCCGGATGGCGACCGACTTCGGGGCCAGCTCCCCCAGCACGACGTGCAGGAACGTGACCAGGCCGAAGGAAAAAGCGAACGCCGTCGAGTGCACGACCGCGGGAGAGGAAATCCCCAACCGCAGCATCACCGGCTCGATCAGCCGCGCGAACGCGGGCTCCCCGATCCAGCCGAGCCCCAGCGAGGCGATCGTGATCCCGAGCTGGCAGGTCGACAGGTAGGCGTCGAGCTGGTCCAGGATCCTGAGCACCATCGCCGCACGCACGTTCCCCTGCTCCGCCAGCTCGCGCATGCGCGTCACGCGCACCCGCACCAGCGCGAACTCCGCGAGAACGTAGAAGGCGTTCAGGGCCACCAGCGCCAGGGCAACGGCAACGTAGATGATCTGGGTCCACATCGGTGAGGGGAGGATTGCGCATGCCGGCGAAGCGCGCAAGAGGAAAGACGGGGTCACTCCTCCTTGTGGAAGTCCTCCGGCGCGAGGAACCAGAGCTTTCCGTCGCGCAGCGTCACCTCCAGCCGCGTCCCCTTCTTCAGAATCTCGATCACCTCGTGCGCCGGCCTCTCGATCGCCTTGAACGAGTAACGGGCCGCGCGCCGCCACGACCGCGGGTCCATCGCCAGGGGGCGGTCCAGGGCCCGCGACAGCTCCGTGGCCAGATCCCGGATCGACAGGTTCTCCCCGCCGACCACGACCTCCTTCTTCAGGAACTCCTTCTCCGTCTCGATCCGCCCCTTGCGCTCCTCCTCCCGCGCGGCGGCCGCCTTCTCCCCGGCCTCCTTCTCCTCCTTCGAGAGGATCTCCACGGAGTCCGCGTTCACGAGAAACGTGTACCCGACCGGGTCCAGCACGCGCCCGAGAAAGACGTCGATCGACTCCCCCTCCATCGGGATCAGGGCGGGAAGGGTCGGGGGGTTCTCCACCGGCCGCATGACGTAGGTGACCTCGGAGACCTGCGAGAGAAAGTTGAGGAGCCCGGCGATGTCCCCGGCGGGAACCTGGCGGGCGGCGACCGCCGTGTTCCGGAGCGTCTTCGCCAGCGCGGGCTCGCGGGCGCCCCCGGCGTTCCGGTCCTCGAGCACCGCCACGCGGACGCGCTGAAGCTCGATCAGGTCGAAATACGCCGGCGGGGCGTGCGTCGTCAGGTCCGCGGCGGGCAGGAGCAGGAGTTCGCCGGCCAGGTTCACGATCCAGACCAGATCCGACAGCCGGGACACCAGGTCCAGCACCGCGAGCGCGGACATCTGCTCGCAGCGGAACGTGACCTCGCCCCCCTCCACGCCGATCCCACGGATGGACAGCCCGTGAGCCGACTGCAGCTCCGCCAGCACCTCCGCCAGGGGTCGCGCCTCCCACTCGGCGTCGATCAGCTTCTCCCGCCAGGGCTTGAGCGCCGCATCCCGCATGTCCACGTAGTCGGCCAGCGGAAACCCGGGCGCGTCCGGATCGAGAAGCGACCCCTTCTCCAGGTCCGTCGTCACCACCAGCCCGCCCTTCCCCTTCGAAAAATCCCGGGGCCCGCGTTTCTCCCGCGTCCCTTTCCGGCCCCCCTCCTCCGCGTCCTCCTCCATCTCCTTTGCCCCGAAGCGGGCGCGCAGGATCACCACGGAGATGGCGCCCAGCGCGGCGGCGGCGAACAGGACGAGGAGGAAGCGTTTCATGGAGGCGGGGCGCTCAGGCCCCCTCTTTCAACGACCGGCGCGCCCGGAGGTCGGCGGCGTCATTCGCGTCGCTTCCAGAAAAAGACGACGCTGTCCTTGTGGAACGCCAGCTGGAGGAGTTCCCACCCCTGGGCGCCGCGGCGGTTCAGGATATCGAGCAGGGCGCGGCGGCAGGGGCCGGCCACGAGCGCCATGGCATCGGCGTCGGGCGGGGCGGGATCGGGGGCGCAGAGCTGCGCGGCCGTCTTGACGGAGGCTTCGTAGACCCATTTCCCGCCGGTCTGGGCGAGGGGGCGATCCATGATCGCGGTGTCGGTCGGGACGATCGGTCGGCCGTCGCCGGGAACGGGGCGGACCTCGCGGCCGACGTGGCGGATCGTCGACGGCGGCTTGCGCTGGGGTTCCGGGTCGGGGGGCGGCGGCGCCATGAGGTGCTGCTTGTCCGCCGGAATCCACCCGCCGTCGCCCGCCTTCTTCGAGGAGTCCTTCACCGGAACCTCCTTCCCCATCGGGACCCACCCGCCCCCGGGGGTCGGCGCCGCCGGCGGCGCAACCGATCCCGGAAACGGCGTCTTCGGATCGTTGATCGCGGGGGGCTGCCAGCCCACCTCGCGAAACTTCTGCGACCGCTCCGGCGACATCGCCTCCCAGCCGGGGGGCAGGAGCTCCGTCTCGTTCTCCCCCTTCGCCTCCCGCGTCTCCCGCGGCCCCCTCTTCTTCCCCGACTTCGTGACCGGCAGCTCCGTCGAAGAAATCGGGCTGATCATCGCGACCGCCTGCTTCGCCGCGGCCAGCCCCGGTCCCGGAGCGCCCTTCTCGCGGATTTCGGTCCAGGTCCATTTCCCGTCGGTCCGGAGCGCGTCGGCCTGCTCCTTGAGGACGCGGGCGTGCAGGTCTTCGTCGGCGGCGAGCGCGGTCCAGAAATCCCGCTCTTTCTGCGCCTTCGCCTTCGCCGCCAGACCGAGGAACATGCGGTAGTTGGCCCGCTCGCCGTCGAGGGCCTGGGAGAGGACTTCGGGCTCGCTGAAGTACTGCTGCCCGCTGCGGTCCCAGGTCTCCTTCTGATCGGAGATCCCGGGATCGGCCTTCCCGAAATCCAGGGGGGCGTATTCCACCCACGGCGCATTCTCGGTCAAGGCCGCCTGGGCGCGCTCCATTTCCTCGAAGTGGTGCATCTCCCAGGCCGCGAGGCGTCCGAACAGGTCGCGCGCCTGCGGATTGGAGGCTTTCGAGCTCGCCGCGGCGTAGGCATGGAAAAGCCGTTCGGCGGCGGCGCGGGAGTCTTCCAGTGCTCGCGAGGATTCCGTGGTTTCTGGCATCGCGAGGGCGATTATCGGGGTTGCGGAGGGGGCGGGTCAAGGCGGTTAAGCGCCGCGGGGAACTCCGCCGCCGCCGGCGGACCACGGGTGGAGACTCCGCGCGCCCGGTCCCGGGGAGGTCAGGGGGCGGGGACGGTGAAGACGGTGACCTCGCCGCTTCCAGCCACGATCGCGAATTCCGCGGCCTGCGCCCCCGGGACGACGGCGACGGGGCGTCCGCCCGGGATGGAGAACGAGGCGCATTCCCGGACGAACCCGCCCTCCAGGGAGTAGATCCGTCCCTCGCGCTCCGAGACCGCGACGAGGAAGCCGTTCCGGGTGAACGTCAGGAGGGGATCGGCCAGGTCTTCGCCGAAGCGCCGGACGCGCGCGAGGGAGTCGGGCTCGAAGATGACGGCTCCGCCCGCGTCGAAGGCGCAGGCCAGGATGGGGCCGGCGGCGGCCGGGGAGGCGACGAGTGCGGTGACGGGGGACGCGAGGTCGAGATGGGTGGAGGCGCCGTCGCGGCCGATCCGCGCGAGCCGGAGGGCGAGGGCGACGTACAGGGCAGGGCCGAGGGCGACGGCGGGGAGCGGGGCGGACCCGCGGGCTGTTTCCCCCTCGGGGAGGGCGGCCTCGAGGATCCGGAGCGGGTGGATCCCCGAGATCGCGCCGGCGGAGGAGTAGGCCCACGCGACGAGGTGCCCGAGGTGTTCGCGGACCAGCCAGACGGTGCCGAACTCTCCGACGGCGGCGCCGAGGACTTCGTCGGGAAACCACGGGGGTGTCCCCGCCTGCGACGCGGCGAGTCCCCCGTCGGATCGGGGGAAGGAGAGGAGTTCGAGCCGCGGGCCGGGGGATCCTGCGAAGAGCACGGCGCGCGCCGCGTCGGGTCCCGGCTCGAGGATGTGAGGGTAGTTGATCCCCGGCGACCAGGTCAGCACCTGGACCGCGTCGGACCAGGGTGTCCGCGCGAGGACGGCGCCGCCGCGGCCGAAGCCGGCGACGTGCAGCAGATCGCGCCGCGCGGAGGCGGTTTCCCACATGATGTCGGGGGGAAGCTGGAGAGAGGTGACGCGGATCGGCGCGCGTTTTCCGCCGCGGGGGCGCGGCGCAGGCGGTGCCGGGGGCC
>JABWAY010000201.1 GCA_013360825.1 Candidatus Brocadiia bacterium
GGCGGGGCCGGAACCGCGGATCCGGCTGCGCGAGGCGCCGCCGTGGAGTCCCGCGCCGGCCGACGAACTCGAGCGCCTCTCCGGCGAACTCCGACTCCTCGGGACGCAGGCGGGGGACGAGGAAACGGAAACGGAGACCGCGCGCCTCGCCGTGCGCTGCGAGGAACGCGCCTCCGCCCTCCGCTCCCTCCTCTCCCCCGACGACGAGACCGTCACGTGGCTCGAGCGCTCCCGCGGCGGGTGGGAACTGAAACGCGTCCCCGTCGAAGCCGCCCCGCTCCTCCGCCCGACCCTGTTCCGCCCCGAGGTCCCCGCCACGCTGACAAGCGCGACGCTGAGCGCGGGAGGAGATTTCTCGGGGATCCGCGCACGGCTCGGCGCCGGCGAGGCCGGGGAGATCGCGGTCGGAAGCCCGTTCGACTTCGCGACCCAGGCCGTCCTCGTCCTCGACCGCGCCATTCCGCCCCCGACCGACACCTCCGCGTGGGAGGATGCGCTCCCGGCCCGCATCCTCCGCGCCCTGCATCGCAGCAACGGCCGCGCGCTGGTCCTGTTCACGAGCACCGCGACGATGAAACGGACCCACGCCCGGGTCGAGCCCGCCTGGGAGGGCCCGATCCTGCTCCAGGGCGCCGGCCTCCCTCGCGACCGGATGATCGCGGCGATGAAGGACGCCCCCGGGACGGTGATCTTCGGCGTCGAGTCGTTCTGGCACGGCGTCGACGTCCCCGGCGAATCGCTCGAGAACGTCATCATCACGCGCCTCCCCTTCCCGAACCCCGGCGACCCCCTCTCCGAAGCCCGCCGGGAACGCGTCGAGGCGCGCGGCGGCAACGCCTTCCGCGAACTCGATCTCCCCGAGGCGATCCTGAAGTTCCGGCAGGGATTCGGGCGGCTGATCCGGACCCGGACCGACCGGGGAATCGTCGTCGTCCTCGATTCCCGGATCCTGTCGAAGTCCTACGGAAAGCGCTTTCTCGCCTCCGTCCCGGCCTGCCCGGTGGAGATCGAGGACGGGTAGGGCCGCCCCCCCGGACCCCGGTTCACCCACGTTGCTGGCCCTCCGCCCCCCTCCCCGCTAGAATCCGCATCCCTTCCAGGAGACCCACCATGACCCTCAAGATCGGCGTCCTCGGCGGTGACGGGATCGGTCCCGAAGTTGCGCGCGAGGCGCTCAAGGTGCTCGACACGATCTGCGAACTCCGCTCGTTCAGCACCGAGCGGATCGAATGGCCCTACGGCGCCGACCACTGCATGGCGACCGGCGGGCCGGGCAAGGGTGTGGTGCTCCCGGCGACGATCTGGAACGAGATCAAGGAGCTCGACGCGATCTTCCTGGGGGCGATCGGCGACCCCCGGTTCGAGGCCGGGTACCTGGAGTTCGGGATCGTGGGCGCCCTGAGGTTCACGCTCGACCTCTACGTCAACCTGCGCCCGATCAAGCTCTACAGCGAGGATCTCTGTCCGCTGAAGGGCAAGGGCGTCAAGGATCTGGACCTGCTCGTCGTCCGGGAGAACACCGAGGACGCCTACGCCGGGATCATGGGGCACCTCAAGAAAAACACGCCGGACGAGGTCGCCATCCAGGAGATGATCTACACGCGCAAGGGGGTCGAGCGCGTGATCCGGTACGCGTACCAGAAGTGCATGGAGCGGAAGAAGAACTTCAAGCTGTCGCTCGTCGACAAGGCGAACGCGATCCGGGCGCACGACATCTGGCGGCGGACGTTCGCGGAGGTCGGGCGGGAGTTCCCGAAGGTCCAGCAGGACGCGATGTACGTCGACGCGTGTACGATGTGGCTGGTCAAGAACCCGGAGTCGTTCGACACCGTCGTCACCACGAACCTCTTCGGCGACATCATCACCGATCTCGGGGCGATGCTGCAGGGCGGACTCGGGATCGCGGCGGGCGGGAACATCCACCCCGGGAAGGTCTCGATGTTCGAGCCGATCCACGGGAGCGCGCCGAAGTACAAGGGGCAGAACAAGGCGAATCCCCTCGCGGCGATCAACGCCATGGGGATGCTGCTCGACCATGTCGGGAGGCAGGAGGAGGCGGCCCTGGTCGAGAAGGCCGTCGCCGGGCTGCTCTCGACGCGGCGGATCCCCTCCCTCCAGGCCGGCGCCATGCCGTGCGACCGGATCGGCGATCTCGTCGCCGCCGAGATCCGCACGCTCGACGGGGACAAGCCGCGAAAGCCGAAGCCCGCCGCGGGAAAGCGCACGCTGATCGCGGTCGGCGGCAGGAAGAAGACCGCGCGGCGCTGATCCCCGCGGCCCGCCGTCCCCCGGCGATCCCGGGGGCGCCGTTCCCTTTCCCGCAGGTTTGAGGAGCCGGACCCATGGGCGAAACTCTCCGTCGTGCGCAGGACCTCCAGGCCCGCCTGAACGCCCTTCGAGACTCTCTTTGACCTCCCTGCGCGGAAGGCAAAGCTCGAAGTGCTGGAGAAGGAAATGTCGGAGCCGGAATTCTGGAACAGCGCGGATGCGGCGAAGAAGAAGGTGCTTGAGTTGAAGGGACTGAAGGGGATCGTCGACCCCGTGGAGGCGATCCTCCGGCGGGCGGCGGACGCGACCGAGCTGGCGGAGCTCGCCGAGGGCGAGAACGACGCCGGGACGCTGAAGCAGGTCGTGACGGACCTGGAACGCGTCGAGGCGGACGCGGAATCGCTCGAGCTGCGCACGCTCCTTTCGGACGAGAACGACCCCCGGGACTGCTTCCTCGCGATCCAGGCCGGGACGGGCGGGACGGACGCCTGCGACTGGGCCCGGATGCTCGTGCGGATGTACCAGCTCTACTGCGAGCGGAACGGATTCGAAGCGTCGCTCCTCGAGGCGCTCGAGGATCCCGAGGCGGGGGTCCGTCACGCGACGCTCGTCGTTCGCGGCCCGTACGCGTACGGGTACCTCAAGGGCGAGCGGGGAGTCCACCGGCTCGTCCGGATCTCGCCGTTCGACGCAAACCACAGGAGGCAGACGGCGTTCGCGAGCGTCGACGTGACGCCGGAATTCGAGGACGAGGCGGACATCGAGATCAACCCCGCGGATCTTCGCGTGGACACCTACCGCGCCGGGGGCGCCGGCGGCCAGCACGTGAACATGACCGACAGCGCCGTGCGGATCACGCACATCCCCTCGGGGATCGTCGTCGCCTGCCAGAACGAACGCTCGCAGCACCTCAACCGGAAAATGGCGATGAAGCACCTCTACGCGAAACTCGTGTCGGCGCGCGAGGAGGAACGGCTGTCGAAAGTCGACGCGAAAAACGCCGAGAAGGGCCGGATCGGGTTCGGCTCGACGAGCCAGATCCGGAGCTACGTCCTGAACCCCTACACGATGGTGAAGGACGCGCGGACCGAGGTGGAGAGCGGCAACGTGCAGGCCGTGCTCGACGGGCGGCTGGAGCCGTTCGTGGAGGCGTTCCTCAAGTGGAGGGGGCGCCCGCGGTAGGCGGACGGTCCGCCCCGACCTCCGGGCCCTACTTCGCCGGGACCCGCTTCTCCAGCACGACCGTCCAGTCCTGGCTCCGCGCGACCGACCCCGACTGGAACCGGTCGTCGCGTGCCTCCCCCTCGACCCGGAGCATGATCCCGGCCTCCATCGCGAACCAGGCGCTGATCCGGCGCTTCGAGGACGCGAGCACCGTCTTCACGTTGTCGCCCGCCCGCTGGTCGGGGGTCACCATGTCCTCCGGACTCTTCCCCTCCCGCGCCAGCTCGATGCGGGAATCGGCGCACTCGAGCCGATGGAGCGCGCAGCGGACGCCGTCGAGCACGCGCATGGAGTCGAACTCACCGCTGTAGACCCGCGAAATCTCCCAGAGCTCGGCGATCCGACGGTCGAATTTCCCGGACCGTCCGTCCGGAGGGATGGGAGAGAAGATCTGGGCCAGCCAGAATTCGACCGGCATCGGCATCGGCGCCAGCTCGCTGGCCTTCTCGGGGCGTGTCAGCTCGCCCGTGGCCTTCCGGACCTTCGTGCGCTTCGCGACCAGATAATCCCGTGAGCCTTCCAGCGACGCTACCTCGCCGTTGACCCGGACCACCGCCTTGAAGGTGGTTTTCTGGAGCGCCTCGTATGGTCCGAAGCCGTACTGCTCCGGCGACTTCCCCGACTGGGAGTCCCAGTCCGACTCTTCGCCGGTGTCGTCCATGCGGACATGGGCGGTGATGCGGGGAAACGTGATCGTGAGGGGGGCATCCCCGTCGCCGGTGACCTCGCCGACCTCGATCTTCATCCAGAGCGACTGCTCGTAGCGGCCGCTCGCGGTTCCCGTCCGGTCGACATCGGCCCCTCCCGAGTCCTTTCCGTCCGGGCGCTGCGCCGGCCAGATCTTGAACGTGTTCTCGAGGCGGTAATGGAGCGTATCCCCGCGCTGGAGTTTCCAGCCGACGGGGGGCTCCGCGAACGCCTGGGTACAGAGACAGAGCGTGCCGAGCGCGAGTGCGGGGTGGATCCTGGGCATGGGGTCTCCTTGGGTTCAGGGGGAGGCAGCGCAAACAGCGGTCCCGAGGCGCAGGATTCATGACGCCATAACGTATGGCTACTCAATAGCTTGCATCATGCTTTTCCGAAGATCGCCCGCGGATTGTCAAGGAGGTTGACTTCGGCAGCCGCCGGGGCAGCCGGCCGGGCCCTCCGTCGCCGTCCTGCCCTGCGACATCCTGCGCTCCCTCACTTCAGGCTCCCTCCGCACCCCGAATCCACACGAATCTCTCAACCACAATCCGCACGCCCTGCGATTGCCCCTTGATTGCCCCCCACCCTCCCCTGCACAATTCTCCCGGGGGCGGAGTCTGAGGAGTTCATCCATGCGCTCGATCATCCTGACGACCGTCGCAGGCGCCGCACTGGCGCTTCTGGCCGGGTGCCGCGCCGTGCACGAGCCGTCTCAGTACGAACTCGGCGAGAAGGCGCTGGCCCGGGGCGACAAGGTCGCGGCGAAGGGGTATTTCGAGGAAGCGCTGCGGCTGGAGCCCGTCCACAAGCATGCCTGGAGGCAGATCGCCTACCTCAAGGCGGAGCAGCAGGGGTGCAAGGAGCACACGAAGGAGACCCGCGACGCATTCCTGACCTTCCTGATGCTGGAGACCTACCAGATCGGGAACGTGGAGGGGGACATCGAGGCGGGGATCCCGGAGGGGCCGCGCGAGCCGCACCTGGCGCGGAACATGGCGAAAAGCTGGAGCCGGGTGCTGAACCTCCTGACGGCGATCGAGGGGGACGCGGACATCTGCTACGAGGAATTCGCGTCGACCCCGGGCGACACCGAGCTGAAGGCGCTGGCGGTGGAGTCGCAGGAGGCGGTGCTGGCGGCGAACCTCGGAGTCTCTCCGCGGGCCCATTACTACCTGGGGGAGATCGCGCGGATCAGCGGCGACGAGGCCGCGGCACGCGGGCACTTTGAGCAGGCAAAGGCGCAGGCCGCGTCGCTGGGCCGGACCGACGCGCGCGCGACGATCGGGCTCGCGCTGACCGGCGGGGACCTCGACGCGGCGTGGAACGAGGTCCGTGCGGTCAACGACCGCGAGCTCTACCTGAGCTACGCGGAGGCGGCGGTGAAGAAAGGCGAACCGGGGCGCGCAGCGGCGATCCTGGAGGATGCGCGCCGGCGCTACGCCGACATCCGCATCTGGCGCATGCTCGCCGAGGTCCACCTGCTCCAGAACCAGGTCGCTTCGGCGCGGGACGTGATCGCGACGCTGGAACGATGGCCGCGGCAGGACCGGCAGGTGGAGACGTTCCTCGCGATGTGCGCGGCGGCGCTGGACGACGGGAAGGTCGACGGGTACGTGAAGGCGCTGGCGGGGCAGGAAGCCGTGAGCACGGAGTTCTCGCCGGCGCGCCTGGCGGCGCACGTGGACGGGTCGGGAGCGAGTGCCGGGGCGAAGGGCGCGGGGCGAAGGGCGCGGTCAGGGCGGCGGCGGGGAAGCTGCCCGTCTCGAAGTAGGTGAACATGGATCAGGCGCGGGCCGGCTTGCAGAAGCCGGCTCGCGTTGTTTTCCGGGCGGGGCAGGAGGCCGCACGGGCGGCCGCGGAGCTGATCTGGCCGCCGGTCTGCATGGCGTGCGGAACGCGTCCGGCGGCGGGATTCTGCGACCCGTGCCTCCTGGAGACGGTCTCGGGGATCGGGCCGACCTGCGGCCGGTGCGGCCGTCACTTCCGCGTCCCCGGCGCGGCCTGCCGCGACTGCCGGACCGCGGCGTTCGCGTTCTCGAAGGCCCGCGGCGTCGCGCGCTACCACGGCCTGCTGCGCGCGCTGGTGCGGAGATTCAAGCTCGGCGGCGAGCCGCACCTTGCGGCGCCGCTGGGCGGCCTCCTCGCCGACCTCGCTGAGCGCGAATGCCCGTCCCCGGATCTCGTGGTCCCCGTCCCGCTCGCGCGCTGGAAGCTCCTCGTCCGCTCCTCGTCCGGGGATACAACCAGGCGGAACTGCTCGCGGAGCAGGTCGCCCGGAGGCTCCGGCGCCCCCACCTCCCCCGCATCCTGCGCCGCCTCCGGGCGACCGGAAAACAGGCGTTTCTCACCCGGGAATCCCGGATCGCCAACTCCGCCGGGCTGTTCGCCCCCGTCCGCCCCGTCTTCGGACCCGCGCCCGACCTGTCCGGCCGGAGCGTGCTCCTCGTGGACGACGTCGTCACCACCGGGGCGACCGCCAGCGCCTGCGCCGCCGCGCTCCGCCGCCTCGGGGCAAAGGACGTCGTCGTGCTCGCCGTCGGGCGGTGAGCATACCCCGGTCCTCCCCGGCCCCGTGCTACGATGCGGCTTTCAAGGAGATCCCCATGCACAACGGAGTCAAGGTCGGCATCGTTCTCGCCCTCGGCGGCCTCGGATACGGGGCCTGGAAACTCTACGTCAACAAGCTCGGCTCGAAGTCCGAGTCCGAACTCTTCGAAATGGTCGCCGCAGGCGGGGCCAGAGGCTCCGCGGGAGAAAGCGAACTCACCCTCCGCGCGTCCTCCGGCAAGACCGCAGTCGGCGTCTTCCGCGGCCGCCTGACCGACCCCTCCCCCGCCGTCCGCATCCTCGCCTGCAGGATCCTCGGGTCGCAGAAGGACAAGGATGCCGCGAAGGGGCTCCTCGCGCTGCTCCAGGACCCGAAGGAAGACGCCGAGGTGAAGGAGGCGGTCTGCGGCGCATTCGTGAAGATCCGCGTGAAAGAGGCGGTCCCGCCGCTCCTCGCCCACCTCGACTACACCAGCGAGACCGTCCGCGTCGCCGCGAGCGAAGCCCTCCGCTCCATCACGGGCCAGGCCTACTCCAACAAGGAGCCGGACAAGTGGCGGGAGTGGTGGGAGTCGAACAAGGCGACGTTCGTGGTGAAGGAGTAGCCGCCCGCCGGACTCCGGCCCGGGCTACTTCTTCCCCTTCACGCCTTCCTCGAACGCGCTCCACGCCAGCAGCGCACATTTCACGCGCACCGGGAACTTCCTGACCCCCTCCAGCGCCACGATGTCGCCGAGCGGGTCGGCCTCGTGCTTCTTCGTCTCGCCGCGCATCATCTTCTTGAAGAGTGCGGCGCTGGCCATCGCGTCCGGGAGCGGTTTCCCCTGGAGAATTTCCGTCATGAGCGAGGCGGAGGCCTGGGAGATCGCGCAGCCGCGCCCGCGGAATTTCACGTCCGAGACCTTTCCGTCCTTGAGCGAGAGGTGGAGCGTGATGTCGTCGCCGCAGAACGGGTTGTTCATGGAGATCGAGACGTCCGGCTGCCCGAGTTCGCCGCGGTTCCGGGGAGCCTTGAAGTGCTCCATGATGATTTCCTGGTACAGGCTCTCTAGCGACATCCGAAGAACTCCCTTGTGCGCAGGATCGAATCGACCAGAAGGTCGATTTCGGAGGGGAGAGTATACACGCCGAAACTCGCCCGCGCAGTAGCGACCGTGCCGAGGCGGGTCATGAGGGGCTGGGCGCAGTGGTGTCCCGCGCGGACCGCGAGGCCGTCCTGGTCCAGGCAGGTGGCGAGGTCGTGCGGATGGATCGGGTCGGTGGTGAAGCAGACGGCGCCCGCGCGGGGTCCGGAGGAGGGCCCGTACATCCGGATCCCGGGGACCTCGGCGAGCCGGCGCCACGCATGGTCGACGAGCGCGGTCTCGTGCGCCTCCACGGCGTCGAGCCCGAGCGCGGTCAGCCAGTCGATGGCGGCCCCGAGCCCGGCGGCCTCGGCGACGGCGGGGGTCCCGGGCTCAAACCGGTACGGCGCCTCGCGGAAGGTGGAGCGATCGAGGCGGACCTCCAGGATCGTCTCGCCCCCGACCATGAACGGATCCATCCCGGCGAGGATCTCGGGACGCGCCCAGAGAACGCCGATTCCCGTGGGGCCGTACATCTTGTGCGCCGAGAAGGCGTAGAAGTCGCAGCCGATCGCGGCCAGGTCCACCGGCCGGTGCGGCACCGCCTGGGCGCCGTCGACCAGGCAGAGCGCCCCCACCCGGTGCGCCGCCCGCACCACATCCTCGACCGGATTGACCGTCCCCAGGACGTTCGAGACATGGACGAGCGAGACCAGTTTCGTCCGGGAACCCAGGAGAGCATCCAGCCGCGACAGGTCCAGCCGCCCGTCGTCGGTGATCGGGATGTGCCGCAGCACGACCCCGCGCTCCTTCGCCAGCAGATGCCACGGGACAAGGTTCGAATGGTGCTCCATCTCCGTCAGCAGCACCTCGTCCCCCGCCTTGAGAAATTTCCGCCCCCACGCATGGGCGACCAGATTGATCGCCTCCGTCGTGTTGCGCACGAACACCACACCCTCGGGACCCGGCGCCCCGAGAAACCGCGCCACCTTCTCCCGTACCCCTTCGTACATCGCCGTCGCTTCCTCCGACAGCCGGTACGCCCCCCGGTGGACGTTCGCGTTCATCTGTTCGTAGTAGCGCGTCATCGCATCGATCACGGCGCGCGGTTTCTGCGAGGTCGCCGCCGTGTCCAGATAGACCAGCGGCCTGTCCCCGATCCGGCGGGACAGGATCGGAAACTCGGCGCGAAGGCGGGAGGGGTCGAGGGCCATTGCGCGGGGATTGTCGCGGGTGGAAGGCCCGGGGGCAAGGCGGGAAGCGTCCGGAGTCACGGCAGGGCGCGCGCGCGGAGCTGCCCGCATCCCGCGGCGATGTCGATTCCCTTTTCCACGCGCACCGTGCTCGGCACGCCGTGGTCCCGGAGAACGGCCTGGAACGCGTCCGACCCGGCCTCCGGAGGTCGCCGCCAGGGGCCTTCCGCCGTCGGATTCACGGGGATGAGGTTCACATGTCCGTCGGTGCCGGCGAGCAGTTCCCCGAGACGGCGCGCCTGGTCCGGGGAGTCGTTCGTGCCGGCCAGCAGGACATACTCGTAGAAGACCTTCCGGCCGGTCAGCGCGGAGTACTGCCGGCAGGCGGCGAGCAGGTCGGCGAGCGGATAGCGGCGGTTGACCGGGAGGATCGCGGCGCGCGTGGCGTCGTCCGCGGCGTGAAGGGAGACGGCGAGGTGGGTCGCGAGGGGCTCCCGCGCGAAACGGAGGATTTCCGGGACGAGGCCGACCGTGGACACGGTGATGTGTCGCGACCCGATCTGCAGGCCGCGCCCGTCGTTCAGGATCGCGATCGCCTTCATCGTCCGGTCGTAGTTCGCGAACGGCTCCCCCATCCCCATGAAAACGACGTTCGTGACCTGCGCCTCCTCCGCCCGCGCGATCCGGGCCATGGCGACGACCTGCGCGACGATCTCCCCCGCTTCCAGGTGCCGCCGGAATCCCTGCTGCCCCGTGGCGCAGAAGGTGCACCCCATCGCGCACCCCGCCTGCGTCGAGACGCAGACCGTCCGCCGGCGCCGGCGGTGCGCGTCCGCCTCGTACCGCATCAGGACCGTCTCGATCAACTCCCCGTCCCCGAGCCGGTAGAGCAGTTTGTCCGTCGAGCCGTCCGCCGAGGTCCGCCGCGTCACCACCTCCAGCGGGTCAATGACGTACCGGCCCTCCAGCCCCCGCACCTTCCCGAACCCCGTCCCCCCTTCGCGATGCACCTCCCGGAACAGCCGCTCCGCCGCGGACTTCGAAACCCCGTGCTCCGCCGCGGCCGCAACGAGCTCGTCGCGCGTCAGGTCGAGGAGGGTGGGAAGCGGGTTCACGGGGACCGGACGCGTGTGCGTGTTCTCGCCAGGAGGGTGCCGCGATTCTACCGCCGCGCCGTCGCGTCCTTCACCGCATGCTCCCTGCCGAGCCTTTCCGCCAGCCGCCGGTACATGGCCAGGACCCAGGGGTCTTCCTTCCCCGGCATCCAGCCCGGCTCCCTTCGGAAATCCACCGGCGCGATCCAGATGTCGCGCCCCGACACCGGCACGTGCGCCAGCAGGCAGAAGACATCCTCGATCGCCGGATCGCCGATCGCCAGGCAGCCGGTCGACACGTCGCCGCCGTGGACCATGACGTCCGACCCCATCTGCGCCGGAGCGACGACGGCGTGCGAGAAATCCTCCTGGTTCGGGTAGTTCACTCGGACAGCCAGGTGAAAGCCGCTGTTGGGATTGAGTTCGGACAGCCCGTACATCCCCTCGGGAACCTGCCCGTCCCCGTCGCGCCGCTTCGGCCCAGGCCCCCCCGAGGCGCCGAGGACGGGGTAGGCCGCGGCCGGCACGAACGGCCCCTCGGGCCCCGCGACCCAGACTTCCAGTCTCCGCTCGCGCTTGAAGGCGAGCAGGCGGACGCGCGCCGGGGGCCAGTCGATCCCGGCGGCACGGCAGGCGGGGGCGAAGCGGAGTTCCGCCTTCTGCCCGCAGGAGTCGAGAACCTGTTCGACGGTGCGCGGCTCCACGCCGCGGGCGCGCTGGAGCAGCGACCGGACCGCGCCGGGGTACTTCCACGCCGCACCGCCGAGCCCGAGAGCCCCGACGCCGACCAGAAGGCCCACGGTGAGGACAGGCGAGCCCCGGCGGCGGCCGAAGATGGTTCGCATCCGGGTCCGCCTTTCAGGGGAGAGCCACCCTGTTCATCGGGTCGCCGGGCCGGATTCTGAACCCTGACTTTCCGGAATTTCCCTCAGGGGGCCGCGGGGACGGACTTGAGCGCCTCCGGGGGCGGCCCCAGGAAGGCGCGGCGGACGGCGCGGGTGACGGTGGAACAGAGCCCGCGGGTCCCCCAGATCGTGCGATAGGTGGCCAGCACCGTCCCGGCAAACGCACAGGGGCCGGCGGGAAGCGACCGGGTGCGGGCGACGCGCCGGAAGTTCCACCACTGGTCCGCCACCACCTGCGCCGCCGTGCGCCGCGGGTCGCCGTGGCGGAAGAGAAACGCGAGGAGGCGCTGTTCGTCCCGGTCCGGGTCGGGGCCGTCCGGGGCGGCTTCGGGGGGAAGCGCGGCGGTCATGAGGCAGGCCCAGCGGAGCGAACGGCGCGCGGCGGCCCCGATCCCCCACGCACCCGCCCTGGCATGGAGCGCAGCCCAGTCGAAGCGGCCGTCGCGGGATCGGAGGAGCGCGACCAGGTCCACGACCCAGCGGAGCGCGGCGTGGGGATCGGGACGGAGCCCGTGGGCGACCGCGAGGAGCGCGAGGTCGACCGGGTCCGGGAACAGGGCGGGGGTCCCGTTGACCGTCCCCGGCACCGCCCGTGCCCTGACTCCCTCCCACGCCCCCGGCGTTCCTTCGAACGGGAGCGGCTTCCAGTGGAGGTCGATCGCCGCTCCCGACGTGTGGGTGAACGGAACGGCGTGGAGGAAAGGTCGGACGCGCGGCGGTGGGTCGGCGTGTTTGGGAGTCCAGCCATCCTCCCGGAGAATCCGCCAGGCGTCCGCGAGCCGGTCTTCGGGGACCAGGAGGTCGGCGTCGAACATGACGCGGGCGCCTCGGTCGCCGTGGCAGAGGAGGAGAAGGGGGAGTCCTTTCAGCGCGACGCAGGGGACCCCCGCGCTGCTGAACAGCGCCAGGACGCGGGCCGCGGCGCGGAGCGTGAGCTCGTTGCGGGCCCAGGACCAGCGCCAGATGCCGGCGAGGCGGGATTCCTCGGCGCCGAGCGCGCCGGAGCCGCGCAGCCGGGAGTAGACCGTGGCGAGGAGAGCGAAGGAGGAGGCGTCGATGTGGGCGAGGTCGCGTCCCTTCGCCCAGGCCGTCCAGGCGGCGCCGGCGTCCTCCTTCGCGGCCGTGGCGGCCCGGATCAGCAGGTCGGCGCCCTCGGGGGGCTCGGGGAACGCGAAGTTCACGGCAACGCTCCGGGGGGCCGGCGCCGCCGCTCGAGAGCCGCCCGGACCGCCTTCAGGTAGGCGTCCTGCGGATTCGCGCGCGCTGCCTGCCCGGCATGGACGCGCCGTTCACAGACGACGGCGTCGACGGCGGCCGACCTCACGCCGGCGTCCAGGACCCGGCTGTACCACTCCACGGCATCCGCTCCCGCGAACCCGGCGCCGAATCCTCCCGACCGTTCGAACGCGGCGCGGCGGATCAGGATCGCCCCCGGGATCGGCGCCGCGGCGGGCGGACGGACGGGAACGGACCCGTCGGAGAATTCGCGGATCAGGCCGTAGACCAGCTCCAGCCCCGGCTCGGCCGCGAGTTTCGAGAGCCGGACGCTCAGCGACCCCGCGGGCATCCGGTCGTCCGCATCCTGGAAGGCGATCAGCGTTCCCGTCGCCTCCCTGACCCCGCGGTCCCGCGCCGGCCCCGCGCCGGCAGGGGCCTGCCGGAAGACACGGACCTCCGGGAACCCGGCCGCCACCTCCGCCGACCCGTCCCGCGATCCGTCGTCCACCACGACCACGTCGAGCGGCCGGACATCCTGCGCCAGCACGCTCTCCAGCGCTTCCCCGATGTAGGCCGCCTGGTCGCGCACCGCGATCACGACGCTCACCCGCTCAGCGCCCATCCCCCCCCTCCTTCCGGCGCCGGAGCGACGCCCGCAGAAGATCCAGAAGCACCGGGGCCGTTTCGCGGGAGGAATTCGTCAGATTCGCCTCGTGCACCCCCTTGCGCAGCAGCACTTCGGACACCACCGGAAACCGGATGCCGCGCTCCGCCACCCGCGCGAACCACTCCACGTCGAACCCGGTCCGGAGCCGCTCGGGATACTCGCCGATTTCGATCTGGAAGTCGCGGCGGACGAGAAGGGTCTCCGGGATCTGTCCGACCAGGTCCCGCTCGAACAGCGCGGGATTCATCGCGGTCGGGATCGTGCAGCCGGGGTAGAGGAAGTACCGGAAGAGTGTGAGGACGCCGGGACAGTCGCCGAGAAGGGGCAGCTGGCGTTCCAGCTTCGCGGGCTCCCAGCGATCATCGGCGGAAAGAAAGGCGAGGAGCGGCGCCGCGGCGTGCCTCACGCCTGTATTGAAACCTGCCGCCGCGCCCTGCCCCTCGGTCGCGATGACGCGGACGCCGGGATGGGCCCGCGCGATCTCGGCGGTTGCGTCCGTCGATCCGTCGTCGATGACCAGGATTTCGGCGGGGCGAACGGTCAGGGCGGAAACACTGTCGAGCGCTCCCTGGAGGAATCGCGCGGCGTTCTTCGCCGGGATGATGACGGAGACGGGGAGCGCCGTCATGAACTCCTCCCCGCAACGATCGCTTCCCGGACCGCCGCCGCGACCGCCCCGAGATCGGGGCCGACTTCCAGCGCGAACGCCGGCAGTTTCCCGGCGATCTGCCCGAGCCGTGCGAAGGCCGACGGCCCGCATCCGGGGATCTGGAGGACGGAGGAGGGGCCGAGGGCGCGCATCCGGACGCCACTCGCGTTGTAAACGGCGTTCGCCACCGCCGCCGCCGTCGGGATCGTCGCGGGCTCGCCGATGCCGCCCGCGTCCGTCGAATTTCGCCCCCGATAC
>JABWAY010000202.1 GCA_013360825.1 Candidatus Brocadiia bacterium
GGCGGCCGCGGAGGCGGAGATCGCCTCGGGGATGACCGCGCCGAACCAGAGCAGCGTGCCGGCCCACGCGAGCAGCAGCGCGCACGCGATCGGGCGCGCCGCAGGCGCCGGGCGGTTTTCGGGAGCGTCCTCCAGGCGGGCTCTCTCCTTCTCCACTCTCCCCGGGTCGACGGCGGTGTGGAGCGGCTTAGAAGATCGACCGCTCCGGCACCCAGAGGACATCCCCGGGCTCCAGCACGACGTCCTTTTCGAGCTGCCCGGCCAGGATGTCCGACAGTTCCACCGGGATCTTCCGCGACTCCCCGCTCGGCAGCTGCCGGAGGATCTGGATGCTCCCCTTCGCCGCGAACTTCGTGAAACTCCCCGCCCGGCTGAGGGCCATCGAGGCGGTCATCCGGGTGTCGGCCGGGATGTCGAACCACCCGGGCTGCGCGACGGCGCCGAGCACGTAGACCACGCGCGCCGCGCTCGGGATCACCACGAGATCCTCGGGCCACAGCTCGAGGTCCGCCTCCGGCTTCCCGGCGGCGATCGCCCGCTCGATGTCCACCAGCGACAGCAGGATCACCTCCCGCTCCACCGGGCCGCTCCGCCGGACGATCTGCACGAATTCCTTGTAGGCCTTGTCCGTGATCCCGCCCGCCGCGCTGATCAGCTGCAGGAGCGTGATCCGCTCCGTCGGCTGAATCTCGTACCCGCTCGGCTTCTGCACCCCGCCGAGCACGTACACCTTCCGCGGCGCGAACGACTGCACCGTCAGCGTCACGAACGGATCCTGCAGGAAATCCTTCGCCAGCCGCTCCCGGATGTCCGCCTCCACCGCCGCCGGCGTGCGCCCCAGCGCCTCCACCGTCCCGATCAGCGGAAAGGAAAACGTCCCGGCCTCCGGAAGCCGGACCTCGGTCGTCAGGTCCGCCTGCTGGTAGACGCTGATCGAGATCATGTCCCCGGCGATCAGCGAGGGGTCCCGCGGCGCCGACGTGCGGATCACCGGCAGCGGGGCGGTCGAAACCGGGCGGACCATGTTCCCGGGGGGCAGTGTCGGCGGCGTCGACTCGCCGCCGCCGGAACCGGCCGCCGGAGAGGGGCCGCCGCCTGCCGAGCCGGGACTGTCCGTTGCGCAGCCCGCGAACGCCGCCAGGCCCAGCAGGACAAGGAATCGCCGCATCCGCCACGTCTCCCGTTGCATCGTCCCGCGGCCCAGCCCGCGGGGAGTCCCGTATCCTAACCGCATTTCGCGTCCCGCGGCCGCCCTACTTCGCCAGATCCGGGTGCCGCGCCTTGAAATCCGCCAGCGACTCCGCCCCGATCTCGAGAACGTCCCACTCCCCCGCCGGGTACGTCCCCCCCAGCTTCGCCTTCTCGTCGTTCACCGCCTTGTCAAACGCCGCCTGGTTCCTGTACTTCGCCGCGTCCATGAACTTCCTCACCGGCATGTCCTTCTTGCCGGTCTTGCGCCTCACCAGGATGAACCGCAGCTTCGCCTGGCCCCTCCACCACTCCGCCAGGAGGGGGCGCGGGCCCGGGCAGGGGGACTCGAACAGCTCGTGCCCCGATCCGAGCGTCCCGGCCAGCGCGACGGTCTCGCGGCCGACCGCCTCCTCCAGCGCCTCCGCCTTGTCGTACTTCTCGCTGTCCAGCAGCCGCGTCGCCACGATCTCGCCGTCGGAGGCCCGCCGGGCGAGCAGGACGCGAAACCGGGCTTCAGGGGAAAACCACATGGAAGTGTCCAGGAAAGGTCGGGTTCGGGAGCGCATTATCCCATGCGCGCGGGGGAAATTCCACGCCACGGCGGCGCGGGCCCCTCATCTCACCACCCGACCCGGCGAAATGCAAATTCCCGCAGCCCGCCGCTCACCGCCTCCGCGACTTCCCCGGCATCTCGAAGTCCTCGATTTCGCTCTTGGCCCCGCGGGTCATCAGGTCCGCGACGGCGCGCCTGGGGTCCTTGTTTTCGAAGAGGACGCGGTAGACCTCGTCCACGATCGGCATCGGGACGCGCAGGCGGTGCGAGAGCGCGCGGACGGACCGGGTGGTCTCGATCCCCTCCGCGACCATCTTCATCTCCGACAGCACCTGCCCCAGGGTCTTCCCCCGCCCGATCGCGAGCCCCACCGCCCGGTTGCGTCCCCACGGGGAATAGCAGGTGGTCACCAGGTCCCCCACCCCGCTGATCCCGTAGAACGTCGTCATCCGCGCCCCCATCGCGCGCCCCAGCTTCGAGATCTCGACCATCCCGCGGGAGAGGAGCGCCGCCTTCGCGTTGTCCCCGAGCCCCAGCCCGTCCCCGATCCCGGCCGCGATGGCGATGATGTTCTTCACCGCCCCGCCCAGCTCCACACCCTTCACGTCCGTGTGGGAGTAAACCCGGAAACGGTCGGTCATGAAGGCGCGCTGCACCCGCCGCGCCAGCGCATGGTTGGTGCTCGCCGCGACGACGGTCGTCGGGAGCCGGCGTCCCACCTCCTCCGCATGCGACGGCCCGGACAGCACGCACACCGGAACCCGCCCGAGCACGTCCCGCACGACCTCCGAGACCCGCTTCAGCGACCCGACCTCGATTCCCTTGACCACCGACACCACCGCCAGGTCGCGGGGAAACCGTTTCGCGATCGGGGTCAGCGACTCGCGCACGAACTGGGTGGGGACGGCGAGGACGAGGAGGGACGCGGCGGTGAGATCGGGGAGGCCCGTGCGGATCGGAAGGTTCTCGGGAATGTGGATGCCCGGCAGGTAGTCCCGGTTGACCCGTTCCTTCCGGAGGCGCGCCGCGAAATCCGCCCGACGGGCGTAGAGGACCGGATGCTGACCGGCGGCGCGGAGGACGAGGGCGAGCGCGGTTCCCCAGCCGCCGGCCCCGTACACGATGACATGTTTCACGACGGGAGTTTACGGAGCGGGCGGACAGAGGGCGAAGAAAAGCAGGCGCCTCAGGCCGCCCCCCCCGGCTCATCGGCGGGTTTCTTCTGCCCCAGCTTGATCTTCGGCTCCGTCCCCTGGATCAGCCGCAGGATGTTCCCGCGGTGCTTCCAGATCGCAATCACCGCGGTGCCGATGGCGAACAGCGTGACGCCGAAGCGGTTGCGGAACGCCTCGGGGTCCGTGATGGCCTGGCCGCCGGCGAGGGCGATGACGCTGGCGATGGAGCCGATCGACACGTACCGGGTGACCGCGGTGAAGATCAGCCAGGCGAGGAAAGCGCAGAGGAGCGCCCAGGGCGCGGCGGCGAGGAACACCCCCGCGGCGGTGGCGATGCCCTTGCCCCCCTTGAACTTGAGGTAGACGGGAAACATGTGGCCGAAGATGGCGCCCATGCCGAAGACGACCTGCATGACGACCTCGGCATGGGGCACCCCGGGGACCAGGCGGGCGCCGAGCCAGGGAGCGATGACCAGGCAGGGGACGAATCCTTTGGCGGCGTCGAGGAGAAGCGTGAGCACCCCCCAGAACCGGCCGCACAGGCGCCCGACGTTCGTGGCGCCGATGTTCCCGGACCCGGCCTTCCGGACGTCGATGCCGTGAATCCAGCCGATGAGAAAGCCGAAGGGGATCCCGCCGACGAAGGTCATCGCAATGGCGGCCAGGATCAGGATGCCGACTTCGGAGACCGTCACGATGGCGAGCATAGGGGTCAGATTATTGCCGCTGGGGGGGCGCGGATGCAAGCGGCGCGGATCTGCGGGCGCCGCGGGGCCGCGGGATGGCGGGATCGGGCAGGGGGTTGAGCAGGCAACTCGACGAGGCTCCGGTGCCGTCCATCCTCGCGCCTTTCAACGTCCTGCGGCGTCGTCATCGCCCGAACGGCACACGGTCACCGTGGAGCGGCTCAGTTGAATTCCCAGTGGAATTCGCCGTTGACCTGCCGGGGCCCCGCGACCGGCTTGCGGAACTTGCGGACGCGCAGGGACCTGAGGTGCGCGACGTCGGCGAGGAGAGCCTCCGGACCCGGGCAGCGGTCGCGGCGGTCGGGAGCCATCAGGCGGCCGAGGAGCCAGCGAAGCTCCCGCGACAGCCGGGCCTCCATCGCCGGGGCGGCGCCCCAGGGGTCGGCCGACGGGGGCATCCGCCCGCTCGCCAGATGGTAGAGCGTGGCCCCGACCCCGAACAGGTCCGCCCGGACGTCCAGGTCGTCGATCCCCTCCTGCTGCTCCGGCGCGGCATAGGCGGGCGTGCCGAACGCCCCATGCCCGGAGGTCGCCCCCGGGCCGAGTTTGATCTGCGCGAACCCGAAGTCGCAGAGCTTCGCGACCCCGCCGGGCGCGAGGAGCAGATTGGCCGGCTTGATGTCGCCGTGCACGATGCCGCGCAGCCAGAGATACCGGAGGGTCTCCCCCATCTGCCGCGCGAGTTCCAGAATGGAGCACTCCGAGAAGGCGCCCCCGTGGTGCAGCCGGTCGAGCGACGTCGGGCCCGCGACCCACTCCATGGCGTGCCAGTGAAGCCCGCGCCAGTGTCCGCTCGCCAGTCCCCGCACGACATGCGGATGGGACATCGACCGGAGCAGCCAGGCCTCGCGCGACATCAGGTTCAGCGCCGAGGGATCTTTCGCCCACTTCGGAAACAGGATCTTGATCGCCACATGCTTCCCCGCCCCGATGTCCAGCGCGCGGTAGACCCCCGCCGTCCCCCCTGTGGAGAGTTTCCTGTCGATCAGATATCCCGGGATCGCTTCCACATCCGGATTGATCGGCACTTTCCGCCCCGGGCTGGAGCGTAATCCCCCCACCCGTCAGGGGTTCCGCCCGCGCAGGACAGGCAAAACGCGTTCCCGAATCGGGGGTTTTCGCTTGACTGTCCCCCCGGCCCTCCCTATATTGAAGGGCCCGGCGCGCGTGCCACATAGCGGCGGGAGGCCTTCGCAAAAGTGGGAGACAGACTTCCCACTTTTTTGTTTGGCCTGACCCATATGTGAAGGAGGTCCTCATGAACTCGGAACTGGTCCGCCTGGTGGACAGCATCCACCGGGAGAAGGGTATCGAGAGCGAAGTGGTGTTCGAGGCTCTCGAGGGCGCCCTCGTCACCGCCGTCCGCAAGCACTACGGCGTGGGGGAGGAGTCCGACCTGACCGTCAAAATCAACCGGACGAGCGGCGAAATCACGACCAATGCCCCCCTCCGCGCCGAACAGCTCGGCCGGATCGCGGCGCAGACGTTCAAGCAGGTGCTGATCCAGAAGTTCCGCGAGGTCGAACGGAACCAGGTCTATGACGACTACGACGCGAAGAAGGGCGCCATCATCGTGGGCTCGGTCCAGCGCTTCGAGGGCCCCCACATGATCGTCTCCCTGAACAAGGTGGAGGCGGTGATCCCCCGGTCCGAGCAGGTCCCGGGCGAGTCGTACCGGGTCGGCGACCGGATCCGCGCGCTGGTCGCGGAGGTGAAGAAGAAGGGGCAGAAGGTGCGCGTGGTCCTGAGCCGCGCAAACGGCGACTTCGTGAAGAAGCTGTTCGAGGCCGAGGTGCCGGAGATCCAGGAGAAGCTGGTCGAGATCCGCGCCATCGCGCGCGAGCCCGGGTACCGGACCAAGATCGCCGTCGCCAGCGTCAATGAGAAGGTCGACGCGGTCGGCGCCTGCGTCGGCGTCCGCGGGGCCCGGATCAAGAACATCGTCGAGGAACTGTCCGGCGAGAAGGTCGACATCATCCGCTTCGAGGCCGAGCCCGGGATGCTGATCAAGAACGCGCTCAAGCCCGCGGAGGTCGCGGGGATCCTGGTGGACGCGGGGCAGCGGCGGGCCCGGGTGATCGTGACCAAGGACCAGCTCTCCCTGGCGATCGGCAAGCAGGGCCAGAACGTGCGCCTCGCTTCCAAGCTGGCGCGCTGGGACATCGACGTGGTCTCGCAGGAAGACGAGGCTCACCGCCTGACGACGGGCGGGGAGGCGTTCCCGCCGAAGAAGGCGATCGGGTTCCCGGCGGACCTGACCCCGGAGGTGATCCAGGTGCTGGTTGCGGCCGGGCTGGAGTCCCCCGAGAAGGTGGCCGATGCGGGGGCGGAGACGCTGTCGGAGCTTCCGGGCTTCGATATCACGAAGGCGGAGCAGGTGGTGACGCACGTGAGGCAGAAGCTGCGGGAGGGGGCCGGGAGTCTGGCGCCGCCGAAGCCGCCGCCCGGGCTGGACCACGAGACGGTGGAGCGCCTGACGGCGGCGGGGTTCGACACGCTGGAGAAGATCTCGGAGGCGGGGGTCGAGGCGATCGCGCTCGTCCCCGGGATCGACAAGCCCCGGGCGGAGGCCATCCTGAAGATGGTGGCCGAGCGGCTCGCGGCGGAGAACGCCGAGGCGGAGGCGGAAGAGGGCGAAGGCGAGGTGGAGGGCGCGGACGACGCCGGGGCGGAGGGCGGAGACGCCGTCGCGGAGGCCGCCGGCGGCGTGGACATGCCCGACACGGACGGGCCCGAACCGAAGCCGGAGGATCCAGCCCCGGCTTCCTAAGCAGATAAGCAGATCCACGTTGAAACTGTGCCGTTCAGACGACGCGGTTTTCGACGGCATGCAGGGAGGAGACCGGAATCGATGTCGGTGAACATCGATGAGGATCGACGACGACGCAGGACGTTGAAGGACGCGAGGATGGATGGCACAAGAGCATCGTGGAGTTGCTCAGGATCACATTAGGCTTTCCCGTTCCCCGGGACGCGGAGAGAATGCCCGACCCCCCGGCCCGAGCGAGGACGGGGAGAGACCGGAGACGCTGGAGAACAGATGCGGATTTATGAGCTGGCGAAGGAGCTGGGAAAAGAGCCCGCGGAGGTCAGAGTCCGGGCGCAGGAACTCGGTGCGCCCATCAAGACCAATTTCAACGTTCTGGATGCCGAGTATCTCCAGAAGGTGCGTGACTCGTTTCTGAACCCCGGGGCGCCGACCGCCGCCCCGGAACCGGCGAAGGCCCCCGAGCCCGCGAAAGCCGCGGAGCCCGCGAAGGCTGCGGAGCCCGCGAAGGCCGCGGAGCCCGCGAAAGCCCCGGAGCCCGCCAAGCCCGCCGCGTCCCCCTACGGCCTCGTCTACAGGCCGCCCAAGGTCGAAGTCCCCCTCAAGATCCGGAAGGACGACCCGGTCGTCCCCGAGCGCAAGCCCGCGGCAAAAATCCATGCGCCGCCCGCCATCTCGAAACCCGCCCCTCCCGCCCCCAAGCCCGCGGTCAAGCTGCACCGCCCGGACTCCAAGGCCGACGTCGTCGTGGCCAAAGCCGGACCCGCGGAAGGCGGCGGCTCCCACTCCGTCACCGAACTCGAGGCCGTCGACGACGGCGTCCGCGTCATGCGCCCGACGGAGGTCACCCAGTACGAAAAGGCGGCCGAAGAAGAGCGGCGCGAGAAGAAACTGGGCCTGAACAAGCCCGTCGCTCCCCAGACCACCGTCCGCCGCCCGGGCCAGCGCCCGGGGCAGCGCCCGCCCCAGCGCGGCCGCTCCACCCCGCTCCGCGTCCTCGAACGCGAATCCAGCCGCTTCGCCC
>JABWAY010000203.1 GCA_013360825.1 Candidatus Brocadiia bacterium
GGATCGCGCACGCCGGGACGCCGGCGGAGGTCCTGCGCCCGGAGATCCTGACCGCGGCGTACGGGACGCCGGTGGCGGTCACGCCGCACCCGGTCACGGGGACGCCGGTCGTGCTTCCGGTCCCCGGGAGCGGGCGATGAGCGCGCTGACGCCGGGGAGATTCCTGAAGGTGGTCGGCCTCGCGGCGGCCGCGATGGCCGTGGTGTTCGCCCTCGCCCCGATGGCCGGGGAGTCCTGGATTCCGTGGGGGTCGGAGGGCACCGCAGGGCATACGTTCGGGCTCATCCGGGTGCCGCGCGTGCTCCTCGGTCTCCTCGCCGGAGGGACGCTCGCCGTCTGCGGCGCGGCGCTCCAGACGATGCTGCGGAATCCGCTGGCCGATACCTATACCTTCGGGATCGCGGGGGGCGCGGGATTCGGGGCGCTGCTCGCGCTGGAGACCCCCCTCGGAGCCGTCCCGGCGGGGCCCCAGGCGGCCGGGCTGGTCGGCGGCCTCGGCGCCTGCGCCCTCACGTGGTCGCTCGCCCGGCGCCGGGGAGGACTCCCGCCCGGGGAGACGGTGCTCGCCGGTATCACCGTCTCGCTCCTCTTCTCCGCGCTCACCCTCATCGTCCTCAACCGCGTCTCCGCCACCCGCGCGCTTCATGTCGTCCGCTGGCTCATGGGCGGGCTCGATGTGGTGGGGTTTGATGCATTGCGTCAATCGGCCCCCTGGTGCGCCGCATCCCTGGTCCTCCTCGCCGCGTCCGCCCGCGACCTCCACCAGCTCTCCGCGGGAGAAGAAGCCGCCGCCTCGCGCGGCGTGTCCGTCGGCCGCACCCAGCTCCTGGTCTTCCTCGCCACCTCCCTCGGCGCCGCCGCCGTCGTCTCCGTCGCCGGCCCGATCGGCTTCGTCGGCCTCATCGTCCCCCACGCCGTCCGCCTCCTCGCCGGCCCGGACCCACGCGTCCTCCTCCCCGCCTCCCTCTTCGCCGGCGCCGCCTTCCTCGCCACCGCGGACGCCGGCGCACGGGTCCTCTCCCGCCCCGAGGAACTCCCCGTCGGCGTCCTCACCGCCACCCTGGGAGGACCGTTCTTCCTCTGGCTCCTCCGGACCCGCCGCCCCGCCTGACCCGGCCTTACCCCGCCGGCGCCTTCCCCAGCCCCCACATCCGGCCGGTCTCCATGTCCGCCAGGACTTCGTCGGAAAGCGCCTCGCACCGCGCCTTCCAGGCCGGATCGATCCGCACCGCCTTTTCGGCCCAGCGGTGGCAGTAGCGGCAGGAATCGCAGTCGACATCCTTGCAGCCGGTGTGCAGGAACCTCTCGATGAACCCGTCCAGCGCCCGGTTGTCGACCACGACCGGCGGATCCCCCGCGCTCCCCAGCAGCCCCCGCTCCTCCGCCAGCCGCTTCACCCGCCACAACCGCGACAGCCGGACCGTGAACGGGCGGAACAGGTGGCGGAGCCGCCGGAAGAACCCCCTGCCCCCCTCGTCCCCGCGCACCTCCCGGAATCCGAACGCCTGCACGAGATCGAGAAGATTCCCCTCGTACGTCCGGCGGGAGTATGCCTCGACGCGCCGCACGAGGACGTCCGTCGGGACGCCGCGCTCCGTGACCTTGAAAGAGTCGTACCCCAGCGCCTCGTAGTGGTGCAGATCCTCCGGCCGGATCCATTCGCTCCGGATGTAGTGGACCGGATCCTTCAGCTTCATCGCCGTGCACCGGAGGAAACACCAGTCGATGAAGAATCCACGCGTGTGGTGCCCGGACTGCGAGGCATGCGCAAGGGTGTTCATGTGGTAGGGCGACATCGCGCACGACTGCAGGCAGCTGTTGTTCAGCATCAGCTGCAGCTCGCAGCGCACGGATCGCCGGATGGCGCGCAGCAGCTCGAACTCCCGGTTCACCAGGAGGGAGTCGAGCATGACGCAGTCCGCACCCATGTCCTCCCACATCCGGGCCTTCCGGACATGGTCGACCCCCGCGAAGACGGAAACGCGGACACGGAGCGCCGGGTAACACGCCTTGACGATGCGGAGGAGAAAGGGCGAGGCCACGGTCACGGACTCGGCGCCGATCGACGAGATCCAGTCGAGGAGTTTCCGAAGCGCCTTCTGCCCGCTCCGGGTGAATTCCAGGTTGTCGAGGCAGGAGGCGTTCAGGAGGTAGTTGAAGCCGATCCCGAGCCGGCGGGCGGCCGCGACATGCTCCTTCACCCGCCGGCGGCCGATGTGGGACAGCTGGAGGGAGGACCGGCCGCCGCCGGCGGCGTCGGAGGAGAGTTTCCCGAAGACTTCGCGGACCGGGTACGGGGCGACGCGTTCGAGAAGGGCGTCGTCGAAGTTCGTGGCGAGGCTGAGGCGCATGGCGGGTCTCCGCTGGTGACTGGTCTCATATTAGTCAACGTGATTAACAATCTGATGAACGCCGGATGACGGTTTCATGAATCGCACTTGCCCCCGGCCGCGCGCCGGGTACCATCCCTCCGGATTCAGGGCGCTGGCGTCACCCCCGATTGCCGCAGGTCTTGTCCGGTGGGGGGAGATGCGTGGACATTCAGGACAACGGCCGCGCCCTCGAGCGCTTCCTCGGGGCCATCGTCGAACACCTCCCCGCCATGGTCTTCGTCAAGGACGCCCGCGACCTCCGCTTCATCCATTTCAACCGCGCCGGCGAGGAGCTCCTCGGCATCACCCGGGACCGCATGATCGGGAAGACCGACCACGACTTCTTCCCGGCGGAACAGGCGGACTTCTTCGTCGCCAAGGACCGCGAAGTCCTGCGCCGGGGGACGCTGGAGGACATCCCCGAGGAGCCGATCGAGACGCCGCGCGGCACCCGGTGGCTTCACACGCGGAAGATCCCGATCCTCGACGACGCCGGGAATCCGCTCTACCTCCTCGGGATCTCGATCGACATCACGGAAAGGCGCGAGGCCGCAGAAGAAGAGCGGCGCGAGGCCGCGGGAGCGCTGGCACGCGTGGAGGACCAGCTCCGCCACTCGCAGAGGATGGAGGCGATCGGGCGGCTGGCGGGAGGGATCGCGCACGACTTCAACAACCTCATGACCGTCGTGCTGGGTTATGCCGATCTGTCGCTGAAGAAGATTCCGCCGGGCGATCCGCTCCGCCCGGGGATCGAGGAGATCCGCCGCGCGGGGGCAAGGGCGAGCGACCTGACGCGGCAGCTGCTGGCGTTCAGCCGGCAGCAGGTGCTGCAGCCGGTCGTCTTCGACATGAGGGAGGCGATCCGGGGGATGGAGGGGATCTTCCGGCGGGTCCTCGGCGAGGACATCGCGATCTCGACCCGGATTGCCGGGGAGCCGCTCTGGGTCCGGGCCGACCAGGCTCAGATCGAACAGGTGCTGATGAATCTGGTGGTCAACGCCCGGGACGCGATGCCGGACGGAGGAACGCTCACCGTCGAGGCGGGGCTGTCGGTGCCGTCAACCGCACCCGGACAGTCCCCGCACGTGAGGCTCGTGGTCCGCGACAGCGGCATCGGGATGGACGCCGTGACCCGGGCTCTCGCCTTCGAGCCGTTCTTCTCGACCAAGGCGAAGGACAAGGGAACCGGGCTCGGGCTGTCCACGGCGTTCGGGATCATCCGCCAGAGCGGCGGCCGGATCTCGGTCGAGAGCGCCCCGGGGCAGGGGGCGGCCTTCGAGATCATTCTCCCGCTCGCGGTGCCGGACGATCCCGCGGGCCGCCGTTCCGAGTCGGTTCCCGGCGAGTTCCGGGGAACCGAAACGATCCTGCTCGTGGAAGATGAGGACTCGGTCCGCCTCCTGATGCGCCGGTTCCTCGAGCGGTTCGGGTACCGCGTCCTGACGGCATCGCGACCCTCCGAAGCGCTCGCGCTCGCCGGCAGCGAGCGCGCGGGACTTCACCTCCTGGTCACCGATGTCGTGATGCCCGGAATGAACGGCCTCGACCTCGCAGACCGGCTCCATGCCACACTTCCCGCCCTCCGCGTCATCTACATGTCCGGCTACACCGATGACCGGATCGTCCGCCGGCGCGTGATTGAGGCCGGCCTCCCTTTCCTCCAGAAGCCCGTCTCCGAGGAGGCCCTCGCCGCACTTGTCCGCCGGGTGCTGGACGCCCGGGCCTGAGCAATCCCTCCCTTTCGCCGGGGGAAAGCGCGACAATTGCGCGCATGTACCGCGCCCTGGTCTACCCGCTGCTCTCGCGCATCGAGCCGGAGAAGGCCCACGCGATCGCGCTGCGTTCCCTCCGGGCTGCGCAGGCGACGCCGGGGGGGCTCGCCCTCCTCCGCACGCTTTCCGCTCCGCGTGACCCGCGGCTGGAGATCCGCGCCTTCGGGCTCCGGTTCGCGAACCCGGTCGGCGCCGCGGCGGGGATGGACAAGAATGCGGATGCCGTCGCCGCGCTTCTGGCGCTCGGGTTCGGGTGCGTGGAGGCCGGGACGATCACGCCCCGCCCGCAACCGGGGAACGACCGCCCGCGGGTCTGGCGGCTCCCCGAGGCTGCCGCGCTCCTGAATGCGCTGGGCTTTCCGTCGAACGGCGCGGCTGCGGTGGAGAAACGCCTGGCAGGGCGGACGTTTGCGGGAGTCGTCGGTGTGAACCTGGGCAAGAACAAGGAGACTCCGGCGGAAGAGGCCGCGAAGGACTACGCCGCGGTGCTCGACCGGCTGTGGAACTGCATGGACTACGCCGTGGTCAACGTCTCCAGCCCGAACACCCCCGGGCTCCGGGCGCTTCAGAGCCGCGCCGCGATCCTGGACATCTTTTCCGCGCTCCGCGTCGTCAACCGGAGCGGGGGACGCGCCCGCGCCCCGCGCCCCCTGCTGCTCAAGATCTCCCCGGATCTGACGGACGATCAGCTGGACGACGCGCTCGCCGCGGCCCTCGAGGCCTCCGCCGCCGGCGTTGTGGTTGCCAACACGACGCTCGACCGGTCCTCCCTCGCCGACCCCCTCCCCGGGCGCCCCGGAGGGCTTTCCGGCGCACCGCTTCGCGAGAAGTCACTCGCCCTCCTCCGCAAGGTCCGTCAGCGCGTCGGGCGGAGACTTCCGATCATCGGCGTCGGCGGGATCGCCACCGCGGAGGATGTGATCCAGCGGATGAAGGCAGGCGCCTGCCTGGTCCAGCTCTACACCGCCTTCGTCTACGCCGGTCCGGGGCTGCCGGGACAGATCGTGCGCGGCCTTTCCGAATACGTCCGCAGGGAAGGTCTGAAGTCGCTCGAGGAGATCGTCGGCGCCGGGGCCTGAAAATCGGCGCGTTCCTGAACCTTTTTCCCCCCGCGCTGTTCAACCCCGTGGCGGGGTTCCCTGCGCTCCGCCGAACCAGCATGATTTCCCGCCAGCGAAAGGGAGGCCCGCCATGCCGATGACTCATTCTCATCGTGCCGTTGCCGTGCGCGCCTCCGCCCCCGCGACCTAGCCCCCTCTTTCCGGGCGTCCGGATCGGACGGCGCGCGCCTGACTCGAGGACTCCCACGCGGAGTCGGTGCGTCTTCACAACCCGTTCGCCCGGAGAGGGAAGGACTCTATCCGGGACTGGGCGGCACGCCTCCTCGATCAGGAGGGAGGGACCCCGGGCGTCGGTGAGGCCGGTGGGGAGAGCCGGCGCGGGACCGCGACGGTGATCGGGATCGGGCCCGGCGTCTGCCGGTTGTCGAGTCATGGCGCGGACATCCTGGCCCGGATCGGGATTGCCGAGCCGATCGCACCCGGGGATGTGGTGTGCCTCGCGGACAGGGGTGGGGGTCCTGAAGTCGTCGAGATCCTCCCGAGGCGAAGTCGTCTCTCGCGTCCCGACCCCGCACTGGGCCATCAGGAACGGGTCATCGCCGCCAATGTAGACCGGGTCGTCGTCGTCGCGTCGGCGTGCCGTCCGGCGTGGCGTCCACGACTCGTCGACCGGGTCCTCGTCGCCGCGGCGTACGGCGGCGCGCACGGGATGGTCTGCGTCAACAAGGAGGACCTGCTGGCCTGCGGACAGGAGCGCTCGGCACTGGAACGGGACCTCGCCCGACTCCAGGCGGCGGGCACGACCGCGATCCTGGTCTCCGCCACGACCGGGAACGGTCTGGACTCCCTTCGCACCGAACTCGCCGGCCGGCTTGCCGTCTTCGTCGGACAGTCCGGGGTCGGAAAGTCGACGCTGGTCAACGCGCTCGATCCCTCGCTGGGGACGCGCACAGGCGAAGTCCAGGAGAGGTCCGGCAAGGGGAAGCACACGACCACCTCCTCCTCCCTGCTGGAGCTTCCCGGAGGAATCCGGATCATCGACACACCGGGAGTCCGCAGCTTCGGCTTGTGGGCCATTTCCCCGGCGGAACTCGCCGCGTACTTCCCGGAATTCACCGGCGCGGCCTCGCACTGCCGGTTCACCGACTGCACGCATGATCACGAACCGGAGTGCGGCGTCCGGGCGGCCGCATCGGCAGGTACGGTCGCCCCCGGTCGGTTTGAGAGCTACCTCCGCATCCTGGCGTCCCTTCGGGGCCGCAGGGCCGGAAAGGTGGAGCGATGACCTGCTTCACCTCGCGGCGCGTGCCTGCCGATCGACCACGACCCGCCCCGACTTGATGACGACGTCGACACTGTTCCCGCCGGCGCGGTAAGGCACGAGACGGATGTCGTCGGCGTCCCACAACACCATGTCGCCCTGCATCCCCGGCGCAATCCGCCCGACCCGGTCGCCGATCCGAAGCGCGTGGGCGGCGTTGACGGTCGATGCCGCGAGGCATTCCGCGGCGGTCATGTGGAGGTGTGTCGCGGCCAGGGTCCAGATGAGCTGGAGCGACTCGATGTGGGACGATCCGGGGTTGAAATCCGTCGCGAGCGCGACCGGCACCCCGGCGTCGATCAGCGCCCGGGCCGGCGCCCAGGTGGAGAGCCCGAGAAACAGCGTCGTTCCGGGGAGGAGCGTGGCGACCGTCCCCCCGCGGCGCATCGCCTCGATCCCGGCCGCGTCGATCGCCATCAGGTGATCGGCCGAAGCGGCGCCGAGTTCCGCGGCGAGGCGCGCTCCGCCGAGCGTCGCGAATTCCTCGGCATGGATGCGGAGCCCGAGTCCCGCCGCGCGCCCCGCGAGCAGGATCGCGCGCGACTCCTCGACGGAAAACGCCCCCCGCTCGCAGAAGACGTCGCACCAGGCCGCCAGTCCCGCCTTCGCGACCGCGGGGATCATGACCCCGCACAGCAGGCGGACATACCCCGCCCGGTCCGCCGAGAACTCGGGCGGCACGTCGTGCGCCCCCAGGAACGTCGCCACCACCTCCGGCGCCCCCTCTTTTCCGAGCGTGCGGGCCGCGCGGAGCAGTTTGAGCTCATCGGGGAGCGTCAGCCCGTATCCGCTCTTGATCTCCAGCGTCGTCGTCCCGGCCTCGAGCATGCGCCGGAGCGCCGGACGCGCCCGGCGGACGATCGCCGCCCCGGTCGCCGCGCGGACCTGCGCGACACTCCGCCGGATTCC
>JABWAY010000204.1 GCA_013360825.1 Candidatus Brocadiia bacterium
TCGGCGGACTCGCCCCCTTCCGCCTCCCCGCGACCGCGCGCGAGACCGGGCGCATCCCCCGGCAGGCCGTGTTCGCGCGGATCGCGCTGGCTCCCGGGGGGGACCGGCTCTACGCGCTCGACCTGAGCGAGGCGCGGATCCTGAACGTGCGGACGGACGAATTCCGCGTCGAGGAGGAGCGGGAGGTCGCGCCGCAGGTCACGGCGATGACGCTTGCCCCCGCGGGGGGGGCCCTGTGGATCTGCGGACGCCGACCGGACATGGCGAAGAACGGAGCCGGGCGATGGGCGGGGTTCGTGCAGAAGTTCGCGCTTCCCGGCCTCACCCCGGGAGACCCGATCCCGATCGACGTCGCCGGGCTGGACCTGGTGGCGACGGACGCGGACCTTGTCGTGGTGGCCGGGGAGGCGGATGTGGTCCTCGTGGACGGCCGCCGGAGGGAGGTCATCGGGTCCGGGAGAACGCCGACCGCGGTCCTGGCCCTCGACCCGGCGCAGGGGTGGGTTTACGGGATCGACCCTCAGCGGCGGGAATTCGCCGAGGGACCGATTGGTGGATTCAGGCCGCAGTTCAGCACACTGAAGCGGGTTGCCTCCCCTGTCGGGGGGACGGGAGCCGACCTGGCCGTCTCGACGGGCGGGCTCTGGCTGCTGGGGACGGGAGGGAGCGCGGTCTCCCTGGTCGCCGAGCACGGGAAGGCGCGGATCGAGCGGACGATCGACCCTGTGCTGTCGTTCGCGGCTGTTCCGGGCCATCTGGCCGTGGTCGGCTGCGACTTCGACGGCACGCTTTCCGTCCTCGACGCGATCACGCTGGAGTCGCTGGGGCGCGTCCCGTGCGGCGTGGCGCTGCGGCAGTTCGTCGTGGACGGGGGGCGGCGGAGGGTCTACGGGCAGGCGCTGAGGACTCCCATTCCCGCGGCCGGGCGCGAGGCCTTCCAGCGGAAACCGGGGCCGCGGCTGGCCGACCTGGTCGCGATTGCGCTGGAGGAACGATGAAGCGGGCGCCCGGGGGCATGCTTTTCCTCATCGGGACCGCGGCGACGGCGCACGCGTGGGTTCTGGAACTTGCGGTCGAGGCGGAGTCGGGGACGGTGACGGGGGCGCCGGAGAGCGAGGAGGTGGCGCTGGAGGGGAGTCTCGGCCGTGTCGTGTTGAGATGGTCCGACATGCGCGAGGTGGCCGTCGCTGACGGCCGGGTGTCGGTCGTGCTGCACGACGGATCGAAGGTGAAGGGGGCGTTCGTGGGGGCCGAGCTCCGGGTGAAGACCTGGGCGGGGCCGGTCACGGCGATCCCCGTCGGGACGATCCGCGCGATCCGCATCTCCCGCCTCGACCGGGCGCCGGCGCCGCCGGGCCCCCCGGTCGAGGGGGCCCCGCCGGTGACGGTGCTCGCGACGGTCCCGGACTGCGGGTTCCTGATCGGCCCGGTGCCGGGGCCGGATCCGTCGACGGTCTGGGCCATCGACTCCGAGGCGTCGACGGTCGTCGGCATTCCGGTTGAGACGCTGAAGCGCACCGTCCTCGTCAAGGTGCCGGAGAAGGCGACGTGCCTGGCGTCGGTGCAGGAGGGGCGGAGGCTGGCTGCGGGAGGAGCCGAATGGGTCTGCCTGATCGATCCGGTTTCGGGCACGGTCGACGCGACGTTCCCGATTCAGGGCACCTGCCGGCATGTGGCGGATGCCGGGCCGGGGTTTCTGTTCGTCGTGACCGATCGGGAGTCCCTGGTGATCCGCACCGCGGCTGCCGAAATCGTGACGGCCATCGGGGACACGGCGGGCGAGTTCCGGGGCGCCGGGGACGGCCGGCGATTCTTCGGGGATGACTGGACGCTCTGGTGGAATCCGGAGGCACCGGCGGGGGCGAGGCTGCTGCGGGCGGACCTGCCTCCGAGGAAGACCAAGGCGAAGCTCCGGATCTCCCCGGACCTCCGGTTCGGGGTCACCGAGGAGGGAACCGCCTGGCGGATCGGGCGCTCCGACGCCGCCGGGTGGGTCGAACTCGCGCCGATTGCCCCGCACCGGGCGGCGGCCTGGCTGCCGGATGGCCACATGGTGCTGTGGACGGTCAGGGGGGATCTCACCCTGGTCGACACGGCGTCCTGGAAGACGATCGCCGTGCGGTCCTCCTCGTGGACGGCGGGGGAGATGATCGTCACCGACGCAGGGCGCTCCGCCGTCCTGCTCGCCCTCACGGGCAAAGCCCCTGCGAACACGCCCCTGCGCGCGCTCGGGCGTCGCAGGGACCTGTTCTCGCTCGTCCGCGTCTCCCTCGAGTTTTCAGGGACTCCCCGATGATCCGCGCGATTCTCTTCCTCGCCCTCGCCGCCGCCGCGTCCGCCCAGGAACTCACGCCGCAGGTGCTGCAGAAGGTGAAGGCGGCGACGGTGTACATCGAAGCATCGACGGGGACCGGGTCGGGGTTCCTGTTCCGGAAATCCGGGTCGTCGGGATATGTGATGACGTGCGCGCATGTCGTGGGGACCGACAGGGAGGTCTGGCTCAGTTTCGACGCGGGGACACCGCGGGAGCGGCGGGTCCGCGGGCGGGTGACGGGAAGCGACGGCGATCTCGACCTGGCCTGCGTCCTGGTGGAAGGAGTCAAGGACCTCCCGGAGGTGCTGGCGACGGCGACGCGGACGGAGGTCAGGGACGGCGAGGCGATCTACGCCGCGGGGTACCCGTTCGGGGCGGATCTGGCGGCCCGGTCGGGGCGGCCGGAGGTCACGCTGACGGTGGCGAAGGTCGCGGCCGTCCGCAGGGACCGGGAGGGGACCGTGCAGCTGGTCGAGCTCCTGGGAGAGGTGAACCCGGGGAACAGCGGGGGCCCGGTGACCGACGCGCGCGGCAAGGTGATCGGCGTGGCCGCCCTGAAGAAGATGGGGACCCAGACGGCCTGGGCGGTCCCGGGGGAGGGGATGAAGCAGTTTCTTCTCGGGACTGCGCTTCTGGTCGAGTTCACACAGAGCGACCGGACGGCGACCACGGTGAAGGCATCGGTCCGCGTGGTCCTGGCCGATCCGGTGGGGGCGATGCGGTCCGCCGGAATCGCGTGGGGGCGGATGGAGCGGATCGACGAGACCAACGAGCCCAGGGAGAGCGGGGGCTGGCGCAAGATCAGCGCGACGATGAAGGAATCCGCGCTCAAGATCGACGACCGGATGGGGAGCGCCATGGGGACGATCGACCTGAGCCGGACGCGGGAGGGACCGTCCCGCGAGCGTGTGATCTACCAGATCTGGTGGATCCAGGGGGACGGGACAAGGGTCTGGTCGCAGCCGATGGCGACGACGCTTTCGTTTCAGGAGACGGACGCGGACCGGGTCATCAAGCCTCCGCAGCGGCTTCCGAGATCGCTCGCGCCTGTGACGTCCGGTCCCGCGGCGGGGGCGCGTCTCGAGCCGTCGCACCGCGGGCCCGGAGCGCGATCCTGGCACGGGCTGTCCTGGTCCCGGGCGACGGGGAAGCTCTACGTTCTGGATGCGACGCGCGGCCGGCTGGTCCGGCTGACCCCCGGGACGCTGGCGGTGGAAGCGGAGCTCGATCTGGGATGGGATGTCGCGGCGCTGGCGTTGTCGCCGGACGGGACCCGCGCCTGGGTCGCGTCGCGCCGGGTCAAGGTGGTCCCGGAGTCCGGCCGCGTGACCCAGGAGGGGCGGCTGCTGACGGTGGACCTGGCGAAGTTCGAAAAAACCGGGACGCTCGACGTGGCGGTCGACCCCTGGGAGATCTCGGGGGTCGACGAGGGTCTGCTCTACATTTCGGGGCCGCAGGCCCTGACCCTCGTGGACGCCGCCGGAGGACGGACCCTGTTTTCCTGGTCCGGCTACGAACCCGGCGCCCATCTCCGCTTCCATCCGGACCAGGGGCGCCTGTACCTCGGATCCAGGACAGGGGAGAGCCGTCGGCACTCCTGTGTCCGGCCGGAGCTCAGGGTGGATGGGCGGGTCCCCGCGCACACGGGGTGGAATCCGGAGGAGTTGCCGCTGGGAGGGATGCTCGAGATCTCGCCCGACGGCAAGTGGCTCGTTTCGATGTACGGCGGGGTCAGCCGGCTGTCCCTGGCCCCTGTGCTCGACATCAACCCTGAGAAGACGCTCTGCCCCTGGAGTGCGTTCGCATTCCCGCCGGATGGGAAGTCCGCGTGGGGGGCATCGATCGACGGAACGCTGCGGCGCTACTCGGTCCCCGGGTTCGAGGCGAGGAAGCCGTGGATTCTGCCGGGAATCTGTTCGCGGCTTGTTGTGGATCCCTCCGGGAAGGTCCTGTACGCGGTCCTGCACCCGGCCCCGAACGGCGATGCGACGCTTCCGGTGACGGAGTGGATCCGGGGACGCACCTGGCCCGACGGAGAGATCGTCGCGATCCCGATTCCCGACTGAGCGGCGGCGGGCTACCTGGGCAGCGGCAGGATCAGGATGTCGCCGGGTGGGCTGGAGTTCCGGGTTCCGAATCCCGGTGCGCGCATGGCGCCTGGAGCGGTCCCGAAGACCATCATCTCCCCCCGGGCCTCGTCCGCGACCAGCCCGTAAACCGCGACGCCGACCGTCGACTCCCCGAGGCTCCTGAACGTCTCCGGATCCCACCGCCGGACGACCGCATCGGCATGAAACACCAGGATCTCGCGCGCGCCCGTCAGGAACGCGCACGCCGTGGCCCCCTGGCCCACGGGCGGCCGGACCGTGGTGGGACGGGCCAGGTGGCTCCGCGGAATGCGCACCAGGGCACCGCTGCGCGGCACGATCACGTCCTCCGCCGGCGCCCACAGAGCCGGCTCCGTGCCCTCGCGCGGCTCGCGCGTGTGAACCAGGAACTCCACGCCGCGTCCGTCCGCGCTCCTCAGGACCTCGACCGTCCAGATCCCGGCGATCACCGCCGGCTTTCCCGGGACCCGCGTGATGACGTCGCTGCTCAACCCGCACATCGCCAGCGGCTCCAGCGGTCCCAGGCGGAACGCAACCAGCGCCATGGGGGAAGGGGTCAGGGTCGCAAGGAGGAGATCGGAGTCCATCAGGCAGAGGCTCCCGGGCGCCGTCTTCAGGGTCGCTTCTTCCACCACCCGTGCGAGTTCCAGGTCCAGGACCACGATGTTCCGGCCGTGCGAGGCGACGGCCCGGCGGCCGTCGGGGGAGACCGCCCAGCACTCCGGCGGCTGGGGAAGCTTCACCGAGGCGGTTTCCTTCAGCGGGTCCCGGGAGAATCGGATCGCCCGGCTGCCGGCCGCATCGCAGATCCACACCGAACCCGGGTCCGTCCCCGCCGCCAGTCCGCCCAGCAGGCTTCCACCGAGTTTCCAGACTGCCCTGGCGCCGGGGACAGGCGGGAGGTCTCCCGCGTTCGGCCCGGCCGCGGCGAGGACCCGGAATTGCGCGCGGACAAGATTGGAGGTCCTGACCTCGAGCGCGCCCAGCCGCTCCGTCCGCACTTTCCAGAGCTCCAACTGAAGCGTCCCGGAGGCGGACGCGCCGTCGCGGGTCCGGACGGTGGCGCGTCCTCCGCTGAACTCGATCGAATCGACATCGCCGGCCGGGAAGGAGATCTCGCCGAGCGACGTCTCCAGCCGGAACTCCGCCAGGTCGATCGTTCCCGCGATCCGGCTCCCGTCCGCCGTCTCCAGCGTGACCACGCGCGGGTCCGCGGCCGCCAGGGCCGCCATCACAAGGACACCCAGGATCGTCAGTCCCCTCACTCCCGCGATACTACCGTCCGGGGAGGGTGCGGCGGAAGGAGATCGCGCGGCCCGGGGGGAGCCACGACGAATTCCTGAAAAGGGGTGAAAGGCCCGCCGGATTCCCGGAATCTGGAGTGCAGGATGATGGAGACAGCCATGGGAACGGGAAGATCCGGGGGGCGCCGGCGGCCGCCTGCGATCCTGTGCACTCTGCTGTCCCTCGCCCTGTCCGGCGCGGTGCGGGCCGGCGAAGGGGACAGGGAGACGCAGAAGCTCCGTGAGCGGCTGACCGAGCGGGAAGACGAGACCCGCGTCGAGGAACCCTTCTCCGTCGACGTGCTCGGCCGGGCGCTCACGCTGCGCGGGCAGTTCGAGACCGTGCTCGACTACGCCGACCACATCCCGCTGGGAGCCGTACCGGACCACTACGGCCGGCTGACCTTCGATGCGGAGGTCGAACTCGAGGCGTTCTACAGCTTCGGGCGGCCGCTTTCGATCTTCGTCCAGGCGCGGCTCGTGATGGAGGAGGACCTGCTGGATTCGTCGACGCCGGACCCGAAGTCGGACTACTTCGCGAGGCGCGGGGAGATGTGGGTCGCGTCGGAGAAGGTCGCGGGGCTGCCCCTGACCCTGGAGGGCGGGCGGCTGAATTTCGAGGACGACCGGCGGTGGTGGTGGGACGAGGACCTGGACGCGGCGCGCGCGACGGTGGACATCGGGGATTTCGAACTGTCCCTGGCGGTCGCGGAGGAGCTGTTCACGACGCGGACCGACCGCGGATATGTGGACCCGGACTACGAGAATGTCCTCCGAATCCTGTTCGAGGGAAGCTGGGACTTCCACGAGGATCATGCCGTGCAGCTCTTCGGGCTCTACCACGACGACCATTCGGGACGGCATCACGTGGATGACGTGGTCCTCCTGGAGCGCGAGGACCCGTCGGACGCGGACCTGGTCTGGATCGGCGTCCGGGCGACGGGCGCCTTCGATTTCGGGACTTACGGCGGGCTGGCATACTGGTTCGACCTGGCGGGCGTCTCCGGCCGGGACAGGGTGCACGCGTCGGAACCGATCTCTCACGAGGAGGCGGTGATCGAGGAGATCGTGAAACAGAAGGTGATCGGGTGGGGCTTCGACGTCGGTGTGACGTACGCATTGCCGGTCTTCCTGGAACCGCGCCTGACGCTTGGCTACGCGCGCGGGTCCGGCGACGCGCGACCGCGGGACAGGGTGGACCGGGGGTTCCGGCAGACCGGGATCCACGCGAACGAATCCGCGTTCGGCGGCGTCCAGAGCTTCAAGTCCTACGGCCGTCTCCTCGAACCGGAGCTCTCCAACCTCGGGATCCTCACGGCCGGAATCGGCTGCTCGCTCTTCGACAATTCCTCCCTCGACCTCGTCTTCCACGACTACCGGCTGGCCCGGACCGCGGGAGGGCTGGGGGATGGACGACTGGAGCTGGAGACGGACGGGCGGCACCGGGAGGTCGGTCAGGCGTTCGACCTGACGCTGTCGATCGAGGAGTGGACGCGGGTAGAGTTCGAGGTCGCGCTTTCCGTGTTCCGGGCGGGGGAGGCGCTGCGACCGGACGACGGGAAATGGGTGGTCGGAGGGTTCGTGGCGGTCCGGATCGCGTTCTAAGCAGCTCCACGATGAAATTGTGCCATTCAGACGACGCGGTTTTCGACGGCCTGCAAGGAGGAGACCGGAATCGATGTCGGTGAACATCGATGAGGATCGATGGATGGCACAAGAGCATCGTGGAGTTACTTAGGCCGCGGAAGCGGTCCCGGACAGGCCGGGGAGAACGACGGGTCCATCACTGAGGATGACGCGACGGAACATGACTGAGACACGCCCCGAATCGCTCGACGACGCCATGCGCCGCGCCCTGAAGGAGGCGGCGACGGTCAGAGTCCCGCCGGCCCTGACCTCATCGCGCTTCCGGATCCGCGAGGAACTGGGGCGCGGAGGGACGTCGGTCGTGTACGCGGCGCACGACCGGAAACTGGGGCGGGAGGTGGCGCTCAAGGTGCTCCGCGCGGAGAGCCTGTCGGACCCCGAGATGGCGACGCGGTTCCGGCGCGAGGCGGAGACGGCGGCGAAGCTGACGCACCCGAACATCGTGACGGTGTACGACGTGGGCTGGGAAGACGGGCGGATGATCCTGGTGATGGAGGTGGCGCGCGGACGGTCCTTTGCGGCGGCGCTGGCGGACGGCGAGGTGTCCACGCGGAGGGCGGTGGAGATCCTGGAATCGGTGGCGCGCGCGGTTCACTACGCGCATTCCGAGGGGATCATCCACCGGGATCTCAAGCCGGGGAACATCCTGCTGATGGAATCCGGCGTCCCGAAAGTCGCCGACTTCGGCCTGGCGCGGAGGCTCGACTCCGAGACCGCGCTCACCGCCAGCGGGACCACGCTGGGGACCCCGGGGTACATGGCGCCGGAGCAGGCCCGGGGGCGACAGGATCTGCTGTCGGCCAGGACCGACGTCTACGGGCTCGGCGCGATTCTCTACACGATCCTCACCGGGAAGCCGCCGCACGACGGCGACAACCCCGCGGACGTCGTGCACCGCGTCGTCTACGACGACCCCGTGACGCCGAGGCGCATCAACCCGGGGGCGCCCGCCGACCTGGAGCTGGTCGCGCTGCGGGCGCTCGAGAAGAGTCCCGGGCGGCGGTATCCCGACGCGGCCGCCTTTGCCGACGAACTCCGCCGCCATCTGGCGACGATGGCCGAGCG
>JABWAY010000205.1 GCA_013360825.1 Candidatus Brocadiia bacterium
TCACGGCGCGGAGGCGGTGACCCTGCGGACAGACCGGCCCATGCCGGCGTCCTGCAGGAGTCCCCTCACCCCCACTCATCTCAAGAGACGAATGTCGAAGATGTTCTTATGGCATCGAACTGACACGGTCAAGTTGAACGCCCGAATTCCCCCCCCCCCCCCACGACCCAACATATTGTAGATACAGGGGTTATGCCGACGCCCAGCGGATCCACGGGCCCGGCGACCCGGAACGTGGGTCAGGCAGAAAATCCGCCGCTCACTGCAATCCTCCGCAGGACAACAGCTTGCGGGACTTTCAGGACATGAAAAAGAAAACATCGACAATTTTTCTCACGCTCGCCGCCGGCTCGCCAGGTTCTGCCGGACCGGTTCTACTTCTTTATCGTCGTCGGCCTGCCGGCCTGGCGCACGGCGATGGTCGGGCCACCTTCGACACAATCCCGCTATGCGACTCAAGCCCGACATCAATCACAGGCTGTTCGGATGCGATGGGTGCGCCTCGCAACGCCTGTCCGCAGGAAATCCAGATTCGTCCGGCCCCGCCGCCCTTCCATCGAGCGCACCCCTCCCGCCTCACAACGCCCGAAGCCTGTCCGGCAGGTCCCGAATCGAGAGCGCCTCGATCTTTGCTTCCAGATTCCACGACGTCGCACCGGGGTAGACGACGAACAGGCGATCCAATCTCAGGTCCTGCCGCGCGATGTGCATGGACTTCGTCATCGACGGCGCGTCTGTGAGCTTCATCTCGAACCCGAACCGCTTTCCCCGGTGCATCACGAGGAGATCCAGTTCCGCGCCCTGATGCGTGCCCCAGAAATACGCCTCGCGGGTGGGCAGCAGCGCGAGGATCTGCTCGATCACGAAGCCTTCCCAGGAGGCGCCGGACTTGGGGTGGCCGAGAAGGGCCTCGCGCGACTCGAGGCCGAGCAGGGCGTGGAGCAGTCCGGGGTCCTGAACGTAGACCTTGGGATGCCGGATCTGCCGTTTTCCGATGTTCTCGAACCACGGGACGAGCCGGCGCACGGCCCAGGCGCCGGACAGCAGGTCCAGGTAGTGGCGCGCCGTGTTTTCGGACGAGCCGAGCGAGCGCGCGAATTCCGCGGCGTTCCAGACGCCGCCGTGGAAGTGGGCGACCATGTTCCAGAAGCGCCGGAGAGTGGCAGGTGGAATTGAGATGCCGAGGTCGGTCAGGTCCCGGTGAAGGAAGTCCTGGATGTAGTCGAGGCGCCAGGCGTGGCCGGCCGAGTCGGAAGCTGCGAGGAACGAGCGCGGAAAGCCTCCGCGGTGCCAGAGTGTGCGGAAGAGCGCGGTCCCGGTCTCGGAGACGTTGAAACCGCCGATGTCCACGTGTGCGACGCGGCCGGCGAGGCTTTCCGAGACGCCGCGGACCAGCCGGGGGTCGGCGCTTCCCAGGATGAGGAATCGCGCCGGCGTCCGCGGCCGGTCGGCGAGGACACGCAGGACCTCGAAGATTCCGGGGAGGCGCTGGACTTCGTCGATGACGACGAGGCCGCGAAGGGGATCGAGGGTCGACATCGGGGAGGCGAGGCGCTGGAGGTCGACGGGATTCTCCAGGTCGAACCAGGCGGACCTGCGGCCCCGTGTGAACGCGCGGGCGAGGGTCGTCTTTCCGGACTGGCGCGGGCCGAGGATTGAGACGACGGGTGAGCGCGCGAGGGCCTGCCGGATGCGGAGGGTGTGGGCAGCGCGATGGAGCATGGGCGGACTGTACCATGAAAAAGCTCAATTGATATGAGGTATTTCATGGACGGTCCCGTCCTGCGCCGCCGTCGGAACCGCGGACTCCGTGTGGGCGCAGGCTGGCCCCTCCGCGGAAGGATCTGGGAGGGGGGCCGGGTGACATTTCTACTTGGACGCAGCGGTGACATGATCACGTGGCATCGACACCCCTTCGCGAATCCGGTAGACCCCGCCCTGTGCACGCTGCTACCATCCCCCTCCGCCCCGTGGGGGGGCAATCCCGGAGGAACGAGATGCGCGTCTGGTGCCTGAATCCGCCTGCCGATCATGGAATCAAGCAGGTCCGCGAAGGACGCTGCATGCAGCGCGGGGGAGCCTGGACGACGATCTGGACCCCGCTGTCGCTCTCGTACTGCGCCGCCGTGGCGCGGCAGGACGGGCACGAGGTCTTCCTGAACGACTGCATCGTCGAGGACGTCAGCTTCGCCGACGTCTCCCGGAAGGCGGCCGAGATCCGGCCGGACCTCGTGGTGATGAACGCGGTCACCCCGTCGATCGACAGCGACATGACGACGGTGGAGGCGGTGAAGCGCGGGTATCCGGGGGCGTTCGTGGCGGTGATCGGGATCCACACGACGGCGATCCCGGCGGATGCGTTCGATCGCGCGCCGCGGCTGGACGCGGTCATCCGGGGAGAGCCGGAATTGACGGTCCGGGAGCTGCTCGCGGCGCTGTCGGCGGGAACCGCGCTCGAGGGGATCCCGGGGCTGGCGCTCCGGCGCGACGGGGAAATCAGGGTCACGGCGGAGCGGATCCCGGTCGAGAACCTCGACGACCTCCCGTTCCCCGCGTACGACCTGATCCAGCACGACCTCTACCGCATGCCGTACACCGACGGGCGGTTTCTCCTCGTCGCCACCGGCCGCGGCTGCCCGCACCCCTGCACGTTCTGCGCCGACCACACCTACTACGGCAAGAAGCTCCGCCTCCGCTCGCCGAAGAACCTCGTCGACGAGCTGGAGCACTGGGGGAAGGCGTACGGCATCCGCGAGTTCCTGTTCTGGAGCGAGGGGTTCACGCTCTCCCCCCCGCGCGCCAAGGCCGTCGCACGCGAAATCATCCGGCGCGGACTCGACATCGAGTGGGTCTGCAATTCCCGCGTCGATGACGTCGATGCCGAAATGCTCGAACTCTTCAAGCAGGCCGGCTGCCAGATCATCGGTTTCGGCGTGGAGAGCGGCGTCCAGGAGATGCTGGACGCGATGAAGAAGGGGACGACGGTCGGGCAGATCCGCGAGGCGATCTCGATGGCGCGCGCGGCCGGGATCCAGACGGCGGCGCACTGCATGCTCGGGTTCCCGGGGGAAACGAAGCAGACGATCCAGACGACCGTCGACTTCGTGCGCTCGCTCGAGCTCGACTTCGCGCAGTTCTACTGCGCGGTCCCGTTCCCGGGGTGCGAGCTGCACGACTGGGCGAAGGAGGAAGGCTGGATCGCGACCGACGACTACCGGAAGTACGAGCAGAACCAGAGCGCGCTGAATGTCCCCGGGTTCACCTGGCAGGACATCGAGAAGGAGCGGTCGCGCGCCTACCGGAAGTTCTACCTGCGCCCGTCGATGATCGGGAATCACCTCTCCCGGCTGACGAGTCTCAAGCGCGTGAAGACGTTCGGGCGGATGGTGCGGGAGTTCGTGAGCTGGGTGTAGGGCCCCGGGACACCCCGGCCGGTCAGGCACCGCAACGCTTCCCAGTCGCTCTCCCAATCCGTAAAGTAGCCCCCCTCACCCCCTCCTTTCCGCGAGGTCACCGATGGGCGTCTGGGACTGGAAGCAGATCGAAAAGCTGGCGGCGGCGGCGCTTGCGAAGAAGGCGGACGACATGAACGCGTCGCGGCGGCTCGGGCAGGCGATCGGGATGCAGGGGAATCCGGCTGCGGCGATCGCCCATCTCCAGAAGCACACGTATCAGTTCCCCAAGGACGCCAAGGCGTACGACCTGATGGCCGGGATGCAGATCCTCGCCGGGGCGGCGCAGGACGCGCTGGCGAGCGCGGACAAGGCGCTCGCGACGGACGCGAATTTCAAGGCCGCGCGGTACAACCGGGCGGTGGCGTGCGTGAAGCTCGGGAAGCGCGAGGAGGGGATCCGGGACCTGGCGACGGCGATCGCGGCGAATGCGGACTACCGCGAGGCGGCGGCGGAGGACGCGGACTTTGCGGAGCTGGCGCAGAATTCACGGTTCAAGGAAGCGATCGCGCCGCCGAAGAAGGAAGAGAAGAAGTAAGGGATCCGCCGGGCCTTTCCACCCATCCGCGCGTGTGCTATACCGTGGGGATGGATCTCGCCTCCGCGATTGCCTCCGGCGACCGGCGCGCGCTCTCCCGGGCGATCACGCTGGTGGAGAACCATGAGCCCGAGGGGCAGTCGGTGCTGGAGGACCTGTACGGGCGGGTCGGCCGGGCGCGGCGGATCGGGATCACGGGACCGCCCGGGGTGGGGAAGTCGACCCTCGTGGCCGCGCTGGCGGCGCACTGGCGGCGGAGCGGGCAGACCGTCGGCATCGTCGCCGTCGATCCGTCCTCGCCGTTCACCGGCGGGGCGCTCCTCGGGGACCGGATCCGGATGTCCGGGATCGGGCTCGATCCGGGGATCTTCATCCGCTCGATGGCGACGCGCGGCGCGCTGGGCGGTCTGGCCCGGGCGACCTATGACGTCTGCGACCTCCTGGACGCCTTCGGAAAGGACCTGGTCCTGGTCGAGACGGTCGGCGTCGGACAGAGCGAGATCGAGATCGTCCGCGTGACCGACACGACGGTCGTGATCCTCTCCCCGGAATCGGGGGACGGGGTCCAGGCGATGAAGTCCGGCCTGATGGAGATCGCGGACGTGATCGTGATCAACAAGGCCGACCGCCCCGGCGCCGACGCGCTCGAGATGCAGATCCGCTCCTCCTACGAACTCTCCACCAGCCGCACCGCGCCCGACATCCTGCGCACCGCGGCGCAGACCGGCACCGGGGTCGCCGAGGCCGCCGCCGGGATCGAGGCCCACGCCCGCCGCCTCGAGTCCGAAGGAGCCCTCCGCGACCACCGCGCCCGGCGCCTCCGCTTCCGCATCGCCCGCCTCGTCGAAGACGCCATCGCCGAGAGCCTCCACACCGATCCCGCCCTGTCCGCCTGGCTCGACGGACAGGTCGAAGCCGTGCTCTCCGGGAGCCGTTTGCCGGCCGCCGTCGCGCGCGAAGCGCTTCAGCGTGTCGGGGAGACGCGCCGACGCGTCGCGGCACGACAGGGTTAGTCAACAGGGGGATTCATGGCAGCCGACGATCTGAAACAGCCGATCCGGTCCGAAGCGGGGGAGAAGGCGCCGGCGCCCCGCCGGGGGCGGACGCCCGCGGCGAAGAAGGCGTGGACGACCGAGACCGGGGTCCCGCTTGATCTGGTCTACGGGCCCGAGAGCGCGAAGGACCGGGATCCGGGGAAGGCGCTCGGGAAGCCCGGGGAGTATCCGTTCACGCGGGGCGTGCAGCCGAACATGTACCGCGGACGCCTCTGGACGATGCGGCAGTTCGCGGGGTTCGGGACGGCGAAGGACACGAACGCGCGGTACAAGTATCTCCTGTCGAAGGGGCAGACGGGGCTGTCGGTGGCGTTCGACATGCCGAGCCTGATGGGAGTCGACAGCGACTCGCCGCGGGCGATCGGGGAGGTCGGGCGGGAGGGGGTTGCGGTCTGCTCGCTGCGCGACATGGAGGTCCTGTTCGACGGGATCGACCTCGCTCAGGTCTCGACGTCGATGACGATCAACGCGCCCGCCGCGATCATGCTGTGCTTCTACGTGGCCGTCGCCGAGAAGCAGGGGGTGAACCTGGCCGAGCTGCGCGGAACGATGCAGACCGACATCCTGAAGGAGTACATCGCGCAGAAGGAGTGGATCTTCCCGGTCAAGCCGTCGATGCGGATCATCACCGACATGATGGCGTGGTGCACGAAGACGGTGCCGAAGTGGAACCCGATTTCGATTTCCGGGTATCACATCCGCGAGGCCGGGTCGACCGCCGTGCAGGAGCTCGCCTTCACGCTCGCCGACGGGTTCTCCTACGTCGAGGCCGGGATCAAGGCGGGGCTCGACGTCGATTCGTTCGCGCCGCGGCTGTCGTTCTTCTTCAACTCGCACATGAACTTCTTCGAGGAGATCGCCAAGTACCGGGCGGCGCGCCGGATCTGGGCGAAGCGGCTGCGGAACGTCTACGGGGCGAAGGATCCGGCGAGCTGGAAGGTGCGGTTCCACACCCAGACCGCGGGGTGTTCGCTGACCGCGCAGCAGCCGGAGAACAACATCGTCCGCACGGCGTACGAGGCGCTCGCCGCCGTCCTGGGCGGGACGCAGTCGCTCCATACGAACTCCATGGACGAGGCGCTCGCGCTTCCGACGGAGAAGTCGGTCAAGATCGCGCTCCGGACGCAGCAGATCCTGGCGCACGAGACGGGGATTGCGGACACGGTCGATCCGCTCGGCGGGAGCTGGTACGTCGAGTGGCTGACCGACCAGATGGAGCGCGAAGCCGAGGTCTACTTTGCCCGGATCGAGGAGATCGGCGGCAACCAGGGGATTCTCGAGGGGGTCGAGGTCGGCATCGACCGCGGCTTCTTCCAGCGCGAGATCGCCCGGTCCGCGTACGAGTACCAGCTCAAGGTCGACCGCGGGGAGATCACCGTGGTCGGCGTGAACGCGTTCGTGGAGGAGGAGGAGGCGCCGATCGACCTGCTCAAGGTGCCGATGGCCGCAGAGCGAAAGCAGATCCGGGACGTGAAGGCGTACCGGAAGACCCGCGACGCCGCCGCCGTGAAACGCTGCCTGAACGCGCTCCGCGAGGCCGCCGCCGGAACCGAGAACCTGATGCCGCGCTTCCTCGATGCGGCCCGACACCATGTGACCCTTGGCGAAATGTGCGACGTCCTGCGAACCGTTTACGGGGAGTATCGTGAGCCGCCCACCTACTGGTAATGCCGGCGTGGCCGCGACCGCGGCGCCCGGGAAAAAGATCCGCGTGCTGGTGGCGAAGGTCGGCCTCGACGGGCACGACCGCGGCGCGAAGGTGATCGCGTGCCTGCTGCGGGACGCGGGGATGGAGGTCATCTACACCGGGCTGCACCAGACGCCGGAGATGGTCGTCGAGGCGGCGCTTCAGGAGGACGTGAACGCGCTCGGGCTCTCGATCCTTTCGGGCGCGCACATGACGCTGTTCCCGCGCGTCTGGAAGCTGATGAAAGCCAGGGGGCTGGAGAACGTCCTCCTCACCGGGGGCGGGATCATTCCCGAGGACGACCTCGCGAAACTGCGGAAGCTGGGGATCGGGATGCTGTTCGGTCCCGGGACGCCGGGCGAGGAGGTGGTGGCCTACATCCGGGAGGAGGTCGAACGGAGGCGGACAGGGTCCCGGAGCGGGGGAGCGAGGCGTCCGGTGAAGGCCGGGAAGCGGGCCGGGAAGCCGGTCGGAAAAAAGAAGGCGGGGGCGCGCCGCGCGGGGAGCCGCCGGTGAACAGCGGGGAGCGGCCGGGAGAGGGTGGGGAGACCGGGGGAGCGGCGTGGCCCCCGGCGACGCCGCCGCAACCGCC
>JABWAY010000206.1 GCA_013360825.1 Candidatus Brocadiia bacterium
GCGCCGCGGTCGATGCTGCGGTCGCCGCGCAGACGACGGCGCTCGAAGAACGGCTCGCCTCGCTCGAGAAGTCCACCGCCGCGCTTGCCGCGGGCGGTGCCGCGGACGGGGACGCCCTGGACGCCGTGGTCGCGAAGAAAGTCGAAGAGAAGATGGGAGGGAAGAAGAAGGACGGGATTTTCGGCGACGAGAAGAAGCGTCCCCTGACGGAGATTTCAAAGGACCTCGAGCTGACCGAGCCGCAGGAAGACCAGATGGCCGCGGCGATCGACGCGTCGCAGAAAAAGGTGTTCGACCTGATCACCACGCCGCGCAACGACGGCACGAACCTGCTCGACGATCTGGCCGAAGCGCTGAAGGATCCGGAGCACGCGCAGGAGAAGGCGCAGGCGGTCTTTCTCCAGCTCTTCACCGCAAAGATCCCCGGTTCCGACGAGACCTACCTCGCGAAAATCATGACGGAGAAGGTCGCGCTGAACGAGGAGTTCCGCAAGGTGCTGACGCCGGAGCAGATGAAGAAGTACGAGCGCCTCGGCCAGGACCCGCACGAGATCCAGACCGGTTACGACCCGTACGGCGAGTACCTTGTCGAGCGGATGGGGAAATAGATCCTGAACGTCCGTTCGGGATCTCTACTTCAGCGTCTTGTCGTTCGCCCTCATCCACTTCTGCCAGTCGCTGTTCCAACGCCCCGCGTCGAACTGGTCCTTCTGGTTCGGGATGTCGTTGCACTCCGTCGCGAGCGGGAGCGCCACCGAGATCGCCGTCCACGCGGCGCTGTTCCCCTCGGTCACGTTCGACGCGAAGAATTTCGCGAGCTGGTCGACGAGCGCCTTGACGACCAGCTTTGATTTCCGGAATGACCCCGCGGATTTCGCGGCGGCCGCGACGACCCAGGAGTTCGAGTGACGCAGTCCCTTCTCCAGCAAGGCCGCGGCGGACGGATTCAGCGGCGTCTTTCCGAGGGCGGCAAAGCAGGCCTCGAGGATGCGCATCGTGTCCTCCCACTTTTTGATCTCATCCTCCTTCGTCGGCTTGTCGTTTCCCGCGTCTTTTTCGCGGGCCGCGATCTCGCGCGCGATGGCCGGGATGGAGACGGACTCCTCGCCGAACTCGCCGAGTTTCTCCAGTGCGACGGTTTTGACGCCGGCTTCCGGGTCGGACAGGAGGCGCGCCATTTCCGCCGTCAGTTTCTTTGAACGGACGTTCGAATGACGCTCCGCCGCCCAGGCGAGCTTCTCGATCCCCTCGCGGCGCTTGAAGAGATCGCGGTCCCTGAGCAGCGGCTGCGCTTCCTTGATCGCCTTCGCATCCGCCTCCTCGTGCGCCGCGCACTCCTTCTTGGGATTGCAGCCGGGGCAATCTTCAGCCCGGGCGGCGCCGGCCGCGAGCAGGCACGCCAGGAACCATCCGCGCATTGTGAATGTCCTCCGCTCCGGAATCGTACCGAGCCCCGCGCGTTGACGCAGTGCGTCAATGACCCGCGGCGGGCCGTGGCATTGTAGCCGATCGGGGCTGGCAGGTAGCATGGACGCATGACCGGTTCCCAGGATCGAGAACGTCCCGCCGTCGTGTCGCGCGAGATTGATCTGCGCGGGGAGCGGTGTCCCTACACGTTCATCAAGGCGCGGCTCGCGATTGAGGAGATGGCCGACGGGGAGATTCTTGAGGTCATTCTGGATTTTCTTCCCTCGTTCGAGAGGGTGCCGGCCAGCATGAAGGTGCTGGGGCATGAGGATCTGGGGGGGGCGGAGGGGGGAGAAGGGATCAGGAGGGTGTGGATACGGCGTGGGGTGGGGGGTGGGGGGTTGGGGTGTTTATAAAGAGGAAAATGTCGTAAAGGAAATGTAAGAGTGGGAAAGTGCAAGATGCTGATGGGAAAACGGAAAGGGGAAATGGGAAAACGGAAAACGGAAAACGGAAAACGGAAAACGGAAAACGGAAAACGGAAAACGGAAAACGGAAAACGGAAAACGGAAAACGGAAAACGGAAAACGAAAACGGAAAACGGAAAATGGACGGAGGGGGGAACAGGGGGGAGAGCTAGAGCCCCATCTTTCCGACAATCCGCTCGAAGTCATCCAGATTGTAGAATTCCACGATCACGGCTCCACGCCCCTTGCCCATCTTGATCTTCACCTTCGTCTCGAAGTGGCGGCGCAGCTTCTCCTCCTGATCCTTGAGTACCGCCGTACTGACGCCACTCTCTGCCGCGGTCTTTGGAAGTTTCGGTGTCCGGATGTCCTGGACGATCTTCTCGAGCTTGCGGACGGACATTCCCTCCTTCTCGATCTTCTTGGCCAGGACGAGTTGCTCGCCGACGCTGGCGAGCGAAACCAGGCATCGCGCGTGCCCCATGGAAATTGTTCCACGTGAAACAGCCTCCCGGATGACCTCCGGCAGGTCCAGAAGGCGCAGATAGTTGGTGACAGAGGACCGATCCATCCCAAGACGGGTCGAAACAGCATCATGGGTGAGCTTGAAGCGGTCGATCAGGGCCTTGAAGGCCTGTCCTTTCTCGATCGGGTTCAGATCCTTTCGCTGCAGGTTCTCTACCAGGGCCACTTCAAGCATCGCCTTGTCGTCGAAGTCCCGCACGACCGCCGGGATGGATGTGCGCCCGAGCTGCTGGCTGGCCCGAAAACGACGCTCACCTGCGACGATCTGATAAGCCTCGCCCACCTTTCGCACGACGATGGGCTGAATCAGGCCCTGCTCGCGGATGCTGGCGGCGAGCTCGTCGATCTCAGCCTTGTCCCATACCTTTCTGGGCTGGAACGGGTTCGGCTTGACCTTGTCGGCCGGGATCTCCAGCGTGCCGGCGGCCGCGGAAACAGGTGCGGGCTCGGTCGGGGCGCCGAGCGCCTCCCCCAGAAGGTAATCCAGTCCCTTACCCAGCTTCTTGCCTTTCATGCTTGAGGATCTCCCATGCGACGTCGAGGTAGGCTCGTACCCCCCTGCTTTCGGGCGCGTGGATGACTGCAGGGATGCCGAGCGTGGACGACTGCGACAGGACGGGGTCTCGCGGGATCACGGAGGAGAGCAGCAGCGGGCCGAAGTGGCGTTCGACCTCCCGCCGAACCTGCCAGGAGTGTTCTTCGTGCGAAGAGAACATCGTGAGGAGAATCCCCGCGCGGGGGGCGCGAAGTTGCTCGGTTTGGAGCTCCTGGAGGCGCTTCAGCATGGCCGTGAGTCCCTCCATGCTGAAAAACTCCGACTGGACGGGGATACAGGTGTAATTCGCCTGTCGGATCGCGGCGTTCGAGACGAGGCCGAACGCCGGCGGGCAGTCGAGGATGACGAAGTCCCATGCGGCGGTAATCTTGTCGAGGATTCCCTCGAGCTTCTCCATGAGGAGTGGAGATGTCCGGATTTCCTCCTCGACGGAGATGGAGCGCTTTCCGAGGGGGAGGACGAAGAGATCATCGCAGTAGACGGGGATGCAGGTGTCGGCGAGGGGGGTGTTATCGAGAAGGGCCCCGGCGAGGCCTGGCTTGTCTTCCTTTCGGGCGCCGAGCCCGCTGGTTGCGTTGCCCTGGAGGTCCAGGTCGAGGATGAGGGTCTTCCGCCCGCTCAGAGCGACGAGGGTCCCGAGGTTGATGGCGGTGGTTGTCTTACCCACGCCCCCCTTGTGATTCGCCACCGCGACCACAAACCCCATATAAATCCTTTTATGTAATAATACCTTCTTATAACATGTAATTGCGCACCTGATTGTACGCGCGGATCGCTGCCAAACCAAGCAACTCCTGCGAGACGCCCCCTGACGCGCTTGGAACTCCGTGCGCCGGCTGCTAGAATCCCCGCGCGTCATGGCCCGGCAGAGAGCCCATCTGCGGTATCGGGGGAAGGTCCAGGGAGTCGGATTCCGGGACCGCGCCCGCCGCGCCGCGGAGCGGGCCGGGGTCAGGGGGTGGGTGCGGAATCTCCCGGACGGTACGGTTGAGTGCGTCGTGGAGGGTGAAGTGTCAGAAATTAAGATCTTTATAGAGGGCGTTCAATCCGACATGTCTCGTTTTATAGCGTCACATGACGTCGTTTTCGAAGACGCGACGGATGAGTTCTCTGCGTTTACGGTGAGATTCTAGAGGAAAGATGTTTAAATTCCTCGTCATCGCTCGCCACACCGCTCACCAGACCCTGCGGCAGCCGCTCTTCTACATTCTCACCGCCGTCTTCGCGGCCATGATCTGGACCTCCCAGTTCTTCACCATGTTCACCCTCGACGAACACCTCGAGGGCGTCCTCCTCCGGGAAATGGGGATCTCGTCCATCGCCCTCTGCTGCGCCGCCCAGGCCGTCCTCATGTCCTGGCTCGTCATCACGCGCGACATGGAACGCCTCACCGCCCTCACCGTCCTCTCCAAGCCCGTCACGCGCGCGCAGTTTCTCATCGGCAAATACCTCGGCATCCTCAGCACCCTCGGGTTCGCCGCCGTCATTCTCGCGGCCACCCTCGTCGCCACCCTCTGGCAGAAGGAAGGCCGCCCCCGCTTCCGCGAACTCACGACCGTCACCGAGATCGGCTTCGCGGATTTCTCGGGGACGCACACGGCGCCCATCGAGACCGTCGAACCGCTGCCCCCCGATCGCCCGGTCCGTGCGCGCGTCACCCTCGCCACCGCATTTCCGGAACCCCCGGCTCCCCTCGCCGGCCGCGCCGGCGGCACCGCGGGAGGACGTTACGCGCAGGGCATCCTGAACTCCTGGATTGGCAACGCGTCGCTGGAGTGGCGGATCGAGTCGAGCGAGGTCCGCGGCGGGAAGACCGTCCTGACCGTTCTCGTGCCGTGGGAATGGCGCGACGCCGACGGGAACGCGCTGGAGTCCCCCTCGGACGGAGGGTTCCACCTGCCGGAGGTCGGCAACGACGCGCGGATCACGCCGTCGCGGCTGGGAAGTGCGCAGCGCCACTGGGGGCGGTTCTGGTCGTTCGAGGCGGTGCAGGTGGCGAAGGCCGCGCTGCTGTCCGTCGTGCGGGTGGCGGTGGTGCTGGCGTTCGCGGTGGCGCTGGCGCCGCACGTCAGTCTGGTGGTGAACGGATCCGTCGGCTTTCTCGTCTTCCTGCTCGGGCATGTGTCGAACTACATCGCCCTGGCGCTGACCGATCCTTCGCGGGGCGGATTCACCCGCGCGGTCGGCCGGATTTTTTATCTGATCGTTCCCAATCTCGAGAACTCCCGGGTAGAATCCCTCGTCGCTGTCGGCCGGGAGATTTCGGCGGAGTATGTGCTCTGGAGCGCAGCCTACGGCTTCGCGTACGCCGCCCTTGTCCTTGTCGTCGGGGCGTCCGTTTTCTCCCGGAAGGAGATTCGCCATTGAACTCGCGTGACAGGGAAGGCCGGCCGCATGGCGACCGTCGTCCGTCCGTGCGGGCGGATGGGCGGGCGGAGCGGTTCCGGCGGGTCGGCGCACAGTCGGGGTGGCGAAAAGCAGCTCGATGAAATACGGCATCCTGGGGGACATCCACGCCAACTTCGAGGCGCTCGAAGCGGTGCTTGCCGCCATGGGGCGGCACAAGCCGGACAAGCTGATGTGCGTGGGGGACGTGGTCGGGTACGGCGCGGATCCCTCCGCGTGCATCGCGAAGATCCGCGAGATCGGCGCGACGACGGTCGCCGGCAACCATGACTTCGCGACGATCGACAAGATCAACGTCGACTTCTTCAACAGCTACGCGCGGGAAGCCGCGCTCTGGACGCGCCGCATCCTCACGAAAGAGGAGAAGCAGTGGCTGGCGGGGCTCCCGCTCGTCGAGCTGATCGACGACTGCACGCTGGTCCATGCGACCCTTCACTCCCCCGAGCTGTTCGAATACATCCAGACCTCGTACGACGCGCACCTCTCGTTCGAGCAGATGACGACGCACATCTGCTTCCTCGGGCACTCGCACGTGCCGGTGACGTTCATCCAGAAGCGGTCGGTGTCGTTCACGATGGAGCCGAAGATCACGGTCGACCCGAACGCGAAGACGATCGTGAATGTCGGGAGCGTGGGGCAGCCGCGCGACGAGAACCCGGACGCGGCGTTCGCGATCTATGACGACGCGACCCGCATCATGGAGATCACGCGGATCCCCTACGACATCGAGAAAGCGGCCGCGAAGATCGTGAAGGCCGGACTGCCGGAAATCCTGGCAGAACGCCTGCGCTACGGCCGCTAGCCCGCCCCAAGGACCCTTGAGACAGGAGATCACGGCGCATGGTGCCGAGAACGGTGGCAGAGATCATGTCCCGGAACGTGCGCAGCGTGCAGCGCGGGACCCCGCTTCTGGATGCGGTGAAGGAGATGCACCTCCACAACATCGGCGCGCTCGTGATTACGGAGCAGGGGCGTCCGGTTGGGATTTTCAGCGAGCGGGATCTGCTGAAGCGCGTGGTGGCGACGGGGCTGGACCCGCGCGGGGCGACGGTGGACCAGGCGATGACGGGGAAGCTGATCAGCGTGCCGCCGGAGGAGACCTTTGCGTCGCTCTGCGAGAAGATGCATGTCGGGAATTTCCGGCACCTTCCGGTGATTGACGGGGAGAAGCTGACGGGGATGGTGAGCGTGCGGGACGTGCTGGCGGTGGTTTCGCGGGAGGGGCTGGGGTCGGTGCCGCTGCAGCGGGAGCGCAGGGGCAAGGCGCGGAAGGCGAAGAAGCCGGGGAAGGCTGCGAAGAAGAGCCGGCGGTAGGCGGGGACGGGGCCTGCGGTGATTCGCGGGCGGTGCGGAGGCCGGATGGGGCCGTGCGGGGCCGGCCGGGCGGCGTGAACGGGCGGGAGTTCACTCCGCGGTGCCCGGGTCCACGACGATGACGCAGCGCGTCAACGCCTGTCGCTGACAGGAACCGCGCGTGCGCTGACCGATTACGCCGGCGATCCGCACCCCGGGCAGAATTTCGCCCCCGCCGACAGCACCGCGTTGCACTTGGGACACGACGCGCTCTGGGGCTTTCCGCAGGCCGGGCAGAATTTCGCCGAGGCGGGGAGAGGGGCCTGGCAGCCGACGCAGAGAATCCCCATCGGCGCCCCGCACGCCGGGCAGAACTTCGAGCCGGCGGTCACCGCGGCGCGGCATTTCGGGCAGGACTCGGTCGCGGCGGCGGCGGACGCCTGCGCCTGCTGGGCGCTGGCGGCGGCCTGCTGCTGCGCCATCATCTGCGGCATCATCATCCCCACCCCGAACCCCATCCCCTGGCCGGCGCCGCCGGAGGGGTTCTTCGCGGCGTCGCCGAGGGCGTCGGCCATCGCTTTCTGCTGGTAGGCGCTCATCTTGGGGCCGAGCACGCCCAGCGCCGACCGCTGCTTCAACGCCTTCTGGACCTCCTCGGGCGCGGTGATGGCGCCGAGATAGAACGCGGTCATCTCGACACCGTAGCGCTCGAATTCCGCGCTCACCTTCGTCTTCATCCCCGCCGCGATCTCGTTGTAGTGCTTCGCCAGGTCGAGAAGGGTCTTGAGGTTCTCCCCGAGGGTGTCGTTGAGGTGCTGGACGATGATCGTCCGGAGCCACTCCTCCATCTCCGACACCCGGTAGTTCGTCTTCTGCGCGACGACCTTGCCGATGAACAGCCGCGGATCCTTGAGGCGCATCGAGAATTTCCCGAACGCCCGGAGCTCGACCATGTCGAACTCGCTGTCGCGGAACAGCACCGGCTCGGGCGTCCCCCATTTCAGGTCGAGGAAATCGCGCATGTTGAGGAAGACGACCTGGACCGGGAAGGGGGTGTTGCCGCCGAAGGGGAGGTTGACGAGCTTGGCGAGGATCGGGATGTTCTGGGTCGAGAGGGTGTAGCGTCCCGGCCCGAAGGTGTCGAGCGCCTTGCCGTCGCGGTAGAACACCGCGGACTGGCTCTCCTGGACGATCAGCTGCGAGCCCATGTTGACCTGGGACGGCCCGATCCGGGCTGCCATGGTCTGGCCGGACTCGTCGAAATACTGAAGGACATCGAGGATGGCCATCGATCTGCTCCTTCGGGGAAGGGCGCTTTACGCGCCGGTGCCGGTGACGATCTTTTCGCGGAGGTCGTAATCGCGGTCCAGCTGGCGGACGAGTTGGGACAGCAGCTCGATCTCGGCGTCGAGGCCTTCCGGGTCGGACGCCAGGACGGGGACTTCGCGGCAGCGTTTCTCCAGCTCCTCGGCCTTCTCGTAGAGGGCGAGGTCGAACTGGTACATCCGGTCGAGCTCCTGCTCGCCGACCTTCACGGCGTCGAAGAACCCGGAGTAGCCGTAATCGGCGAAGCGGATGCGGTCGGCGATTTTCTCGATGAGGTTCTCGAGGTCGTTGATGCGGGCGGTGACCTTCATCCCGTCGAAGCCGCCGGTATCGGCGAGTTTGCGCCCTGTGCGGCGGAGGGGTTCGCGGGAGTTATCGAAGGCTTTCGCGATGGCGTCGCGTTCGATCTTGTCGGATTCCCGCCGCCATTCCTTGTTGAGGTACCCGCGGAATCCCGGGATCTTCGCGAGGAGGCGTTCGAACGCGTTCCGCTGCGACTGGTTCTTGTCGAAGACGCTCATTTCCGTTCTCCGAAGGTGGCGCGGATATCGGTCTCCAGGACGTCGATCTCCTTCAAATCCCGTTCCACAAGCTGCGAGGTCGCGGCGCGCTCCGCCAGGCGTTCGTACTCCCGGAGGAAGCGCTCGGCGCGGATCCGGTCGGTTTCGGAGGCGGCGAATCCCTCCAGCGCCGCGCGGAGATCCGAGTAGTCCTGCACGAGGCGTGCGTTTTCGCCCCCGCGGGCATGTGCGGCGAAGGCGGCGTGCGCCGACTCCCAGCGGGCGAAAGCATCGGGGGGCGCGGCGGCGGGAGGCGGGGGTTCCTTCGAGACGACGGCGACGGCCGCGGGGTCGAAGTCGCGCGCCACCTCGTCGCGGATCGCGGTCAGGGCGCGTTCCTGGCCGCTCGAAACCGCATTTCCGGCGGCGATCGCGCGCGACAGCGAGGAGTATCGCCCGGCGAGTTCCGCGAGCCGCGCGGCCGGCGCAGGTGACCTATGACAAGGGCGATTTGGGCACCTACGTGCGCCACGGCCGCTTCGTAAAGCGCCAGCCGGCGAAGGCCACTGCATCGGGTTCCTCGGTTGCCAAGCGCAAGGCTCAGCCCAATACGTCTGAACGCGCTGTGCGAGTGGTCGACCATATCAAACACCGGCACATCTACAAGTAAGACGAAGGGATGCCCTTGGGACGCCGGCGGGCCGCCTCGGGAC